>CALFMA010000192.1 GCA_937880065.1 uncultured Ruminococcus sp. | reverse complement strand
GATGACGTGCATAGCTGTTTTTTCTCAAAAGGGGTTTTTAGAGATGCCCATCTGTTAAACTTACAGCAAAAAAGCGGCAGAAATTCATCTGCCGCTTTAAAAATTATTTTGTCTTGTCAAGCTTTGCGAAATAAAGTTCTGAATACTGCTTGAATTCGCTGCGGAATTTCTCGTCATTTGCCTTGACATCGCTGAAATATGCGTGAATTGTAGTCTTTTCGTCAGTTTCGATAAGACAGCCTGCAATATTTGAACAATGGTCGGAAATTCTCTCTAAGTTTGTGAGAACGTCCTGGAAAATATAGCCAAGCTCAACAGTACATTCATCATTCTGAAGTCTGCGGATATGGCGGTTTTTCAGCTCTGTGCTGAGATTATCAACAACTTCTTCAAGCGGCTCTACCTTGTGGGCAGTTGCCAGATCTCCGGAAATATAGGACTCAAAGGCGGTTTTGATATTCTCTCTGATAGCGTCTGAAATAACTGTAATCTCGTTGATACATTCATCGGAGAACTTAATTCCTTTTTCGTGCATCTCAATAACGGATTCAATAAGGTTTACGGCATGGTCTGAAATTCTCTCGAAATTGCCCACACAATGCATCATCTTTGACATTGTACGGCTGTCCTTGCCTGTAACGCTGTATTTTGCAACTCGAACAAGATAGCTGTTGATTTTATCCTCGTACTTGTCGATTATATCTTCCTCGGCAATAACGCTGTTGACCATTTTTTCATCATAGCCTGTAACAAGAAGTCCGATAGCGTCATTGATTGATTTCTGTGTAAGCTCTGCCATATCAACTGCAACTGAACGGCAAGCCTCGATTGCGATACTGGGAGTTGACATAAATCTGCCGTCAAGAGCAGCAAATCTGTCGATTTCTTCCTTTGGCTCGCCTGCCTTATCACGGACAACAAACTGTGAAAGCTTTACAAGCTGTTTTGAGAAAGGCATAAGCACAAGTGTTGCGGCTACGTTGAATACCGTATGCATTGCGGCAATTCCCATATAGCCTGTAGGCTGTGCCATAAATTCGGCAAAAGAGGGGATTGTTTCTTTAAGTATAAGGGCAATTGGCAGGAAAATAATAGTGCCAAGGCAGTTGATTGCAACGTGGATAACTGATACTCTCTTAGCCTCTTTGTTTACGCCGATTGAGGAAATAAGAGCAGTTACGCAAGTACCGATATTAAAGCCCATAATCAGCGGCAATGCCATTTCATAGCTGATTGCTCCGCCCCCTGTAAATGTCATAAGAATACCGATTGAAGCGGCTGAACTCTGGATAACACCTGTAAATAAAGCACCGATAAGAACGCCTAAAAGAGGATTGTTGAAAATCAGAAGAAGTTCCTGGAAATCGGGATTATCTGCAATTTCCTCAACTGCTCCGCCCATTAAGTCCATACCTGTCATAAGAACGGCAAAACCTACAAAGATGCGTCCGATGTCCTTTTTCTTTGCCTTTTTGCAGCCCATAATCATAAGTATACCGATAAGGGCAAGAAGTGGTGAGAATGAATCGGGTTTCAGCAGCTTTAATAAAAATCCGCCGATACCGCCGCTGCCGTCGCCGCCGTCAATGTCGTTAAGACAGAGCAGCCACGCTGTAAAGGTTGTACCGATATTTGCACCGAAGCTTACGGCAACTGTGTCAATAAGTGCCATAATGCCCGAGTTTACAAAGCCTACGGTCATAACTGTCATAGCTGATGAGGACTGAATTGCAATTGTAATTACAGTACCGAGAATAAGTGCCATAAATGGATTAGCTGTCATTTTTTTCAGAGCAGCTTCCATTTTACCGCCTGCCAGTTTTTCAAGACCTGTAGACATTACGTTCATTCCGTAGAGGAAAAACGCAAGACCGCCAAGCATTGTAAACAGCTTGAAAATCAAGTCTTGAATCGTAATTCCGAAAATCAAAGTATCGCCCATAAATTACACCTCATAAAAAAATTACGGAAACAGTAATGTTTCCGTAAGCAATTATATCATAGATTTTTCTCTTTCGCAAGTGAACCAAAGTAAATTTTACATAGATTTTACATAGAAATCAAATACAAAAGTTGACGGTAAATCAATTAACCGCCGTCATTTTTTTGCAAACTAATATGGCAGTTTAAACTTTGACACTTTCCATTTTCCGTCGTCCTCTTTAACTATGATGAACTCCTGTTCCTCTGTGTAGGTTTCACCGCCATATTCTGTTTCGTCGTATTTATCCAGTACCTTAAAGCGGATTTCTCCCTCATCTCTGCCTGTGATTTCCACAACTTCTGAATCTGCATAAAAAATATTAGTACCTCTGTTGCCGTTAAGACTGTAAACTCTGCCGTCTTTTTGCTTGAACAATTCATCAATATCGTCGTCGTAATCCTTACTGAAAACCTCACGGAATTCCGCTTTTACATCGTCAATGGAATTAATTCCCTGTTCCGTAACAAGGTAATATTGCCAGTCGTATTCGTTAGTGATATATACCGATGTATCAATGGAATATGGCGTACCTAAAGAAAATTTCTGTTCAACTTCACAAGCCTTATCAAAAAAAAGCTGTGCCGCCTCTAATACTTTTTCGTCAAGTTCTTCCTCAAAGGCAGGTATATCCTCGGGCATGGTAAATTCCTCTGTGGCGGTTTCTGTTGTAACTTCCGTTTTTTCGGTAACGGTTGTTGATGTTTCCTC
>CALFMA010000191.1 GCA_937880065.1 uncultured Ruminococcus sp. | reverse complement strand
TGCGTAACCAAGGCGGTTACGCAACCTTATCTTCAAATCATAAAAACTTCTTTATGAGTAACCGTCTATATTCGGGGAGGAATAGATTCATAAACTCACGGCTGTTTTGGATATCAAACAACATTAATCCTCAAAATCATTAGCTTTATTTTTCAATGTGAGATAGGACTTCTGATTTGTAACATAAGCGACAAACTGACAGAATTGCTGCATATATCCATACCAGCTGCTTATAAGCTTTCCGTCTTTATAGCTCACTGAATTTACAATTATATGCGTGTGGAAGAACGAACACTCGTGATCTGCTTCATGGGTACAAAACACATTCTGATACTGCGAATCAAAATATCTTGCACATCTCTTACCTAACTCACTTGCAGTTTCAATATCTTTTACTCCGTAATCGTAAGATACAACAATATGGAGCAGGGGATTATCCGAGGTTTTACCATAATAACGTTTTACAGCCGCCATATCATCATAACACGAATATGCATCTGTATAGTCTACACCATGTCCGCCGGGAGCATACGCTCTCTGATGATTAGTCACATAAAAGCATCCCTTGCGAAGATACAAATCACCGCCATAAGTATTTCTGATTATTATAATCGAGACCATAATGCTCTAACCCTCCTTTTGAGTTCTACCATACCTCTGCGATCTTTCTGTTTAGCAATCTCCACCGCCATATTTGCAATATCCGTAATTTCTACCATAAGCTCTGGATTATTACCGTTGCTATCACCTTTTACTGCCGAATCAACCATATATCTGCCAAATGATACACCTTTCTCATTTGCTTTCTGCTGGATAATCTCCGCTTCCTGCTGTGTCATCTTAACGGATTTCTGGCTTGTTTTCTTTTCTTGTTCTGATCTCATTTAAATCAGCCTTTCCTTATAATATTTAGGAAGCTCTGCATCGCCATGCATATACGTATTTCTTGCCCCCTTTCTTTTGTTCAGATAACATCATATATATCTTGTTTAGTTGTATATTCTTATATTCACACACAATATATCTTACTCAATCATACATAATATATTTTACTTATTTAGCAGGCGTCGCTTCGCTCCTATTATTATAAAGTAATACTTTTTTGAAAAAAATAGTAAAACAGTCTGAAAATTACATAAAAACAAAAATCCTCCTCAAAAATTGAGGAGGCAATACAATATAAATTTATATCTATGAAATTTCAGCACACATTTGTGCAACTATTTCTACAAGTTCTTCGTGTGATATTTCATTAT
This sequence comes from uncultured Ruminococcus sp., assembly GCA_937880065.1. The sequence continues at coordinate 1,677 of CALFMA010000191.1, read as the reverse complement.
CAGCGTATTTTCTTATTAAATTTAGAGCTTCACTATTGAAGCGTATACCCTCCATTTTAGCGGAAGCAACCTGATTCTGAACTGCTTTTTCAGTTGTAACGTTTGGCATACATCATCACTCCTTGAAAGATTTTAATTAATGTATATTTACATTATACCCATTTTTACACTTTATGTCAAGTGAAAATTAACGAAAATCATTTCTTGCTTCATTATAACAATATATATTTCAAATCCCGATTTTTTCGATTCTCCGTATATATATTATTATCATGATACCCAGATCGTGGTAAATAATAAAGAGAGGAGAATTTAAAAATGTTCAATAACAACCGATATCTGACTTGTGGTGTGGATTCTGCAATACCACTTGAATTGCAGTTATTCCTGTGGAATTGTGTTGATGAACTGCCTGCTGAAAGGGACTATTTGCAGGTATTTAATCTTGAACCATTTGGTGAGATGCAGAGGATAATCCACACGTCAGAAAATCCCGAACACAAAATGGAATATCTTATTCCGTCAGAAAAGCTGATTACCGAGAAGATTTACATAATCGACGACGGCGACCACTCAACAATGCTGCTTGCAGAAGAATATTAATGACAATGCCGCTCCTTCTGGAGCGGCTATTTTACTTTATTTTGGAGGAAATCAAAATGGAAGAAAAATTAATTTGTTCCCATTGCGGAAATGAAATCACAGACGATGACTATAGTATGGTAAATGGACAGATTGTCTGTTCTGACTGTGTAGAACGCTACTGTTGCACTTGTGACAGATGCGGAGCGACCATATTCGACTCTGATGCTTACGGTGACGAATATACGAATCTTTGTCGATATTGCTACGATAATTATTACACACGCTGTGAAAATTGTGACGCACTCGTTCACGTTGATGATGCATATCACTACAATAATTCAGACTACTGTTCCGAATGTTATCACGACATTGCCAATGAAAATAGTGCAATTAAGGAATATGGTTACAAGCCTGAACCCATATTCTATGGTGAAAGTCAGCGATATTTCGGCATAGAGCTTGAAATAGACGGAGCAGGCAAGGACAGCGATAATGCAAGAGAAATCCTTGATATTGGTAACGAGGACGGAGATCACATCTACATCAAATCAGACGGAAGCCTTGATGATGGTATGGAGATTGTCAGCCACCCTATGACGCTGGATTATCACAAGAATTATTGTTGGTCTGAAATTATGAAAAAGGCTGTATCTCTGGGTTATCGCTCACATCAGACCTCAACTTGCGGACTTCATATCCATGTAAACAGAATTTGTTTTGGAGAATCCAGAGAGGAGCAGGATGAAGTAATAAGCCGTGTTCTCTACTTCGTGGAGCATCATTGGAATGAACTGCTGAAATTTAGCCGCCGTTCTGAATACACGATTAACCGTTGGGCTGCACGTTATGGATATGAGAATTCACCCAAAGCCATTATGGATAAGGCGAAAAAGGGAAACTTTGGAAGATATGCCGCTGTTAATCTCTGCAACTACAGCACAATTGAATTCAGACTGTTCCGTGGAACTCTCAAACTGAATACATTCATAGCCACATTGCAGCTCGTCAATGAGATTTGCAATGTGGCTATTTCTATGTCAGACGAGCGCTTGCAGAAATTGTCTTGGTCAGAATTTGTAGCGAACATTACAG
>CALFMA010000190.1 GCA_937880065.1 uncultured Ruminococcus sp. | reverse complement strand
GTTTGCGTAGTTGTTACACGATATTTCGGCGGTATTCTTCTCGGCGGCGGTGGTCTGCTCCGTGCCTATTCCCACGCCGCATCTATTGCCTGCGATGCCGCACATATTATGGATATGCGGCTTTGTCACCGCCTTGCCATAAAAACCGATTACAACTTATACGGCAAAATCAACTATATACTGCCTAATTTCGATGTTATTACCGTTAACTCCGACTTCGCCGATGCTGTAACTCTTGAAATCCTTGTAATGTCCGAAAAGCTTGACGCTCTCCGCAAAGAGTTGACGGAAGTTACTAACGATTCAGCAGAAGTTACAGACCTTGGCGAATTATACGAAGATTTTTCATCAGTTATGACAAACTTTTGATTTTTCCTCAAAAAAATAAAGTATATTTGTACTTTCGACAGTATAAGTATGTAAAAGCCTTTAGTCAACGACAGGAAAGGAGTTCATTATGGAAAAAAGCATACGTGAAAATATCGAGCTTGCAGAAGCTATGGTGCATAGCGAATTTGCCTGTTCAAGCACCGATTCCGAAATGACAAAGCGTGAACGCAATGAGGAAAAATGCGCCTACCGCACCGATTTTCAGCGTGACCGTGACAGAATTCTCCATTGCAACTCATTCCGACGACTTAAACGTAAAACACAGGTTTTTCTCTCCCCCGTCGGTGACCACTATCGTACACGACTCACCCATACCCTGGAGGTTTCACAGATTGCCCGTACAATTTCCCGTTGTATGAATCTAAACGAGGCTCTTACAGAGGCTATTGCCCTTGGTCATGACCTCGGTCATTCCCCATTCGGTCATTGCGGTGAGGCTGTTCTCAACGAAATCTGTCCACACGGCTTCAAGCACTATCTCCAGAGCGTGAGAGTTGTGGAAAGGCTTGAAAAAGAGGGAAAAGGCCTTAATCTTACATGGGCTGTCCGCAATGGCATTGAATGTCATACAAATATGACTGCCGCTACCCGTGAGGGCTGTGTAGTGCGGCTGGCGG
>CALFMA010000189.1 GCA_937880065.1 uncultured Ruminococcus sp. | reverse complement strand
ATAGGGGTGCTGACGCTTTTTAATCAGACTTCCCTCGCTGCTGTAAAAGTAAATATTGGCATCGCTTAAAACACACAGAATATTGCCGGCACAAGCCATCTGGAAGCTTTCGCTGTCCTTTATCTCAATAGGGAAATTTCCCTTTGCCAGCTTTCCGTCATTTACAATGGTGGTATACTGGTTTCCCAAGCCACGAAGCTTAGGAAGCCATATGTCATTGGTGGCATACAGAGCCACTCCCACCGCCGCCGCAGCAAGGATTAAGCCGAAGCGGATTAAATTTTTCTTTCGTTTCTCTCTTTTCTGTTGTTCAACTCTGTCGTCGGTTTCGTACATAGGCATGGTAAAAAATCCTCCGATTACCGATTAATATTTCTATCACGTACTTTTTCTGTTTAGCTTTTAATAATAAACTTTATTAAGATAAAGTCCATGAGCCATGGCAGTTCTGCCTGCTCTCAATCTGTCTTTTGCTTCAAGAATTGCAGGTATATCATCGGGAGAAAACCGCCCCTCGCTTACGTCCATAAGCGTTCCTGCAATTATCCTAATCATATTATACAAAAAACCGTCACCTTTTACAAGTATTATCACAGAAGTTCCATTATTTTCTATGTCAAGTGAATATATTGTTCTTACCGTTGTTGAAACAGATGTACAGTCGGCACAAAAGGATGCGAAGTCGTGAGTGCCTACAAGATAAGCTGCCGCCTTTCTTGCCGCCTCTACATCAAATTTTCTGCGGTAGTGACAGGCTAAATCCGTACCAAACGGGTCCTTTGATTCACTGCAATGCATTTTGTAGATGTACTCCTTGCCCTTGCAGTCAAATCGTGCGTGGAAATCAAGGGGAACGTCCTCACAGCTTAAAATTGAAATATCATCGGGCAATTCTCCGTTGACTCCCCTGCAAAATCCGATATTGCGTATATTACTTTCGGTTTTCACGTTGAAACAGAACTCATTTGCGTGAACTCCCGTATCCGTCCTCGAACAGCCGATAATGGTCACAGGCTCGTTCAGCACCTTTGAAACTGCCTTTTCCAGCACTTCCTGCACCGTAAGGGCATTGCTCTGCCGCTGAAAGCCGTGGTAATTAGTCCCCCTGTAGGCTGTCAGGACTTTCAGATTTCTCATTATCTTCCTCCGCAATTTCAATTTTGTCGGCTTCTTCTGCCGTTTCTTCAACAGCTTCTTTTACTGTTTCCTCTGCAATTTCCTCTGCGTTTTTTTCCGCAGCCTCAGCTGCTTCCTCAACTGCCTCAGTCACTTCCTCCGCTTTGTCATTCTCCTCCTTGACAGGGGATATATTTGGAGCAAATCCAAGGTCATTGGCAGCCTTTGCATCGCCTAAATCAGCCATTTCGCCGTTTTCATCGGCTGCGGCAGCAGGTTCAGCAGCAGGAGCTTTCTTTTTCTTTGCTTCAAGAACAGCAAAAAGCACAAAGAGAAGAACTGCGGCAATGCTTGCCGTAAGTCCCACATAGAAGCCTTCGGGAGCATATTTCAGCTCAATTTCGTGTTCGCCAACCCCTACTTCAACAGCCAGCATTGCGTCAATAACAGCGAATGTTTCAGCCTTTTCGCCGTCAACGTATACGCTCCAGCCCTTTTCATAGGGAATTGAAAAATAGAGTATACCGCTGTTCTTAGCGTTTACCAAGCCCTTTATATTTGTATCGGAAAATTCAGTAATTTCAAATTCTTCGTCAACAATGCGGTCATACATCTTCTTGAATACTTCCTCATTGAGAGAATATCCGATGATTGTATATGAGCCGAAATCAGCGTCATCTTCAAAATTAAGAGTAATCTCCGCTGTATTGCCCTCATTGAAATCGCCCAAAGGGAATGTAATGCTGTAACCCTCGGAGATAATTCCGCTGTCAACTGAAAGAGGTCCGTTCATTACGTCAATATTCTTGACGTTATTTCCTCTGAAATAGCCATAGAGATGACCGCCCTCAACAGGGGCAAATTCATACATCGCTCTGGCACTTCTTTCTCTGTCCTCAATGCTGAATGTGTATTCGCCGTAGCTTTGCTTTTCCGTAAGCACATTGCTGTTTCTTGCGGCTGAAACAGGCTGTGCGGTGAACAGGTCAAGGTCAATTCCCGTTGCACAGCTCATAACATCATTTTTGTATTCAAATGGATTTACTCTGTTCTCCTTTGTCATATGGCGAATTCTCTTATCCACCATAAATCCAAGGGAAACAGGATATTTGTTTCTGTAAAGCTTTGTATTTCCTTCATCTCCAACCATTTCAAGGAATGCAGAATCACTTTCAAGAGCGCCTCTCTTTGAAATGATGTACTTCACGCCAAAGAGTGAATGTACAACAGGATCGGACATACGGTAATAGAATCGGTTTCCTGCCTTAGAAGCATATAATCCCATTTTCTGGAACAGCTTTGTAATGGAAACATTAGCCGATGAGGAGAACTGTGAAAGTCCGTAATAACCGTAAAGCGAACTGTCGTTGAGAGTATATGTGGCTGTAGTTTCTGTACGGTAGAACAATTCATTGTCAGCCTCACGCATATCCGAAAGCAATGACTGTACTTCTTCATTGTTTGCAGGATATGACTCATAATTGGAACTGCCGACGGTTTCAACACCGATTACGGCATTTGCACAAAGTTCGATACAAAGTGCAATTGTAATAATTAAATTCATTACCGCCCTGTGAAGTTTTTTATCCTTTATTGGGATAAACTTCATACACACAATAATGAGAATATATGCCCCTGTTATTATGAGGGAACTTTTCAATGCAGCATCTTCAAGGGAGAATGTTTCTCCTGCCGCCTTTTTGGAGTAATATGTCACAACTCCGATTGCCGCAGGTCCGATGAGAAGAAGCGGCAAGTGATACAGCTTTATGCCCTTGTCGGTTAAAACATCATACGCACGATAAGCCATTACAGCAAGTATAAAGCTGAAAATAAAAGCAAATCTGTATGGCAGCTGATTTGTTTCGTGGAAACCGTGCCAGATATAGTCAAGCTTGTTCATATTACAGCTTACGGCAATAATTCCGAGAAGAATAACCGATGATATTTTCTCACGGATTTTTATGCCCCCTGCAAAGAGAAATACGCCAATGAGGGTAATTGCAAGCATACCGCAGGCAAAATTCGGAAGTCCCTCTTTTGAAGTAGGCTCATTGTAGGAAATAAGGTTTGCAAACATATCAAGCCAGCTGTTTTCCCAGCTGATATTCTGCGGCATAACGCTGGTTGCACTATGGGTAAGCTGCAATGCTTTATAGGCTGGAATAAGGATAAATCCGCCCATAGCAAGTCCGATTACAGATGAACGGAAAATAAGCCATAATCTGCCGAAAAATGCCTTGAATCCCTGCCATTCGATAATTGCGGAAGCCGCAAACATAAATATAGTGAATATGCAGGTGAAAAATCCGATGTAGTAGTTTGAGATAAGGGATAAAGCAAGAGCGATTGTGTAAAGCTTCCACTTTTTCTCACGGCACATTGCCACAACTCCCAGCATAACAAGGGGGAAAAGTGCAATTGTATCAAACCACATTACATTCCAGTAATAGCCGAGAGTATAGCTGCAAAGGGCGAAAATTGCGGAAAATCCCACAATTGAGAAATCCTTGCGGTTGAATGTGTATCTGAGGAAGCAGCTGAAAAATGCTCCGCAAAAGCCAATCTTTGCCGCCAGAATATACATAAGCGCATGACGTGTATGTTCATCGTCAAAGAAAATCGACAGCCAGTTCAGAGGGCTTGCGGCATAGTAGGCAATAAGGGCAAGGAAATTCGTTCCCATACCATTCTGCCACGAATAGAGGAATGAGCCGCCTGTGAGAAGTTTCTCCCTCAGCACACGGAAAAAGGGATAATACTGGTGCCACAGGTCAACAACGAGAAATTGCTCAGGACCTGTTTCCTGCCATTTTCCGTCCTTGAACCACAGCATATTCATATTTTTCTCATGAAAAGCTATAAGCATTATGACAAAGGGAATCATAAATGATAAAATAAAGTAAAGAATTCCCTTTTCATAGAAAATGTCATATAATTTCGAATTTTTCGGCTTTGCCACAGGAGCAGCGCTTACTTTTTTCTTTCCCATAATCTTTCTCCTTTTGGTTATTTCGTCATTATACCGACTGTTATATTTATACCGTAGAAAATTAATGAAACCGCAAGGGCAATATAGTCCCTCGGTGCAGATTTAAGCTGGCGGAGTCTTGTTCTTCCCTCTCCCCCACGATAACAGCGACATTCCATAGCTGTTGCAAGTTCGTCTGCACGGCGGAATGAGGATACGAAAAGGGGTACAAGAATTGAAACCATATTTTTCGCCCTTGCCATAAAACTTCCGCTGTCGATTTCAGCACCTCTCGCCTTCTGTGCCGACATAATTTTCTCTGTTTCCTCAATAAGCGTAGGAATGAAACGGAGGGCAATTGACATCATCATTGCCAGCTCGTGAACAGGCAGTTTCACCTTTTTCAAAGGGGATAAAAGCCGTTCTATGGCATCAGTAAGGGTAATGGGCGAGGTTGTGTATGTCAGCAGAGAACTGCCCATAATGAGCAGAACAATTCTCACAAACATAAACACGCTTATGCTAACCGCCTCGTTGGTGATTTCAATAAATTTCCACTCGAAAATCACATCGCCGCTTTTTACAAATATCAGGTTGAAAAATGCTGTAAGAAACAGAAACGGCACAAGAGGTCTTATTGATTTCAAAAACATTTTAAGGGGAATTTTTGAAAGAATAATGGCAAACAGCGTAAATACCGCACCTACGCCAAGGCAGATAATGCTGTCCCCTGCAAAGAGCATAAGAATGTAAATCAGGGTAATAATCAGCTTAAATCGTGGGTCAAGGCGGTGGATTATGCTGTCACCGGGGAAATACTGTCCGATTGTTATATCTTTAAGCATATCAGACACCTCCCCTTTCGGAAAGCTTTTTCAGCAGCAGATTTTTCGCATATTCCATTGTGTATACGTCCTTGCCGAAATCAAGCCCCTGCTCCTTTAATTTCAGGAAAATCTTCGTAACCTGCGGAACATCAAGACCGATTTTTGAAATTTCCTCTGCACGGGCAAAAACTTTTTCCGTTTCATCAAAGCAGAAAAGTTTCGCCTTGTTCATAACGAGAATTCTGTCTGCAAAGCCTGCAATATCCTCCATACTGTGGGAAACAATAAGGATTGTATTTTTCGTTCTCTCGTGGTATTTCTTGATATGCCCCAAAATCTTATCTCTGCCCGCAGGGTCAAGTCCTGCTGTAGGCTCATCAAGAATAAGCACTTTCGGATTCATCGCCATAACTCCTGCAATGGCAACTCGTCTTTTCTGTCCTCCCGAAAGGTCAAAGGGAGAACGCTGCAAAAGTTCCTCTTTAAGACCTAAATCGTTGGCAGTTTCAAGAATACGGCGTTTTATTTCCTTGTCGTCAAGTCCCATATTCTTCGGTCCAAAGGCAATATCCTTATACACCGTTTCCTCAAATATCTGATATTCGGGATACTGGAATACAAGCCCAACCTTAAATCTTACATCACGGATTTTCTTTTTATCCGCCCATATATCCTCCCCGTCAAGGAGAATTTTTCCCGATGTAGGCTTTAAAAGTCCGTTGAAATGCTGGATAAGCGTTGATTTTCCCGAACCTGTATGTCCCATAACGCCTATCATTTCGCCCTCGTTTATTTTAAGGCTGACATTGTCAACAGCTGTTTTCTGAAATGGCGAACCCTCGCTGTATACGTATGTCAGCTCCTGTGTTTCAAGAATAGCCAATTTTTACTCCCTCTCAAAAAGATGTTTGATTGCCTCGGCACATTCGTCCTCGGTAAGTATATCCTGCGGTATGTCATAGCCTGCCTTTCGCAGTTCCCATGCCAGTTCAGTTGCCTGCGGAACATCAAGACCGATTGCCTTTACGTCCTCCACATGGGAGAAAACGGCTTTCGGAGTATCGTCAAAAATGACGTTTCCCTTGTCCATTACAACAACTCTGCCGCATTGTGCCGCCTCGTCCATATAGTGGGTTATCAGCACAATTGTTATGCCGTGTTCACGGTTCATACGCTTTATAACCGCCATAACCTCTTTTCTGCCCTGTGGGTCAAGCATAGCGGTAGGCTCATCAAGAATGATACATTCGGGTTTCATTGCGATAATTCCTGCAATGGCAATTCTCTGCTTCTGACCGCCCGAAAGCTGTGCAGGAGAATGATTGCGGTATTCGTACATATTGACATCTTTCAAAGCATCGTCAACACGTTTCCGCATTTCCTCATAGGGAACTCCCAGATTTTCAAGGGCAAAGGCAACATCTTCCTCGACAACAGATGAAACTATCTGATTATCGGGATTCTGAAACACCATACCTGCACGGCATCGCAGGTCAAAAATCTTCTCCTCATCGGCTGTACTGATACCGTCAACAGTAACAGTTCCCGATGTGGGGAGAAGAATACCGTTTATATGCTTGGCGAGAGTTGATTTTCCTGAGCCGTTATGACCGAGGATTGCCATAAACTCGCCTTTTTTGATTTCAAGATTGACATTTTTCAGCACCTGCACAGGGGTTTCGCCCTCGTCGGCAGGATAGCTGAAACACAGATTTTTAATTTCAATTATATTTTCCATTTTTATCCTTTTTAAAGCCTTTAGCTGTCAGCCGTTAGCTTTTAGCTAATACCGACAGCTTATATATTGTGTAAACAGACTATTTTTCATCAGGGAACTTCTATGATTAAAAAGCTAATAGCTTTTTTATACCATAAGCTAATGGCTAACGGCTAACAGCTAATAGCTAACGGCTAACGGCTAAAAGCTAACGGCTTACTTCTCCCATATAGCCGTAGAACCGCAGGGCAACGTCATACCTGTGGATTTTACGGGAAGTCCGATTTCGTCAAAGGTTACCTTTCCCCCGAATTTATCCGTCAGCACAGAGCCGAGGATATATCCCATAACAGAGGGAGAAAGTCCCGTTGTATAGCTGTTTATGAGGAAAAACAGCGGATTGTCGGAAAGCACTCCCGAACAAAGTTTCACAAGGTCATAGATGCAGTTTTCAAGCTTCCATACCTCTCCTCCGGGGCCTCTGCCATAGCTTGGAGGGTCCATAATTACAGCGTCATATTTTCTGCCACGGCGGATTTCACGGGCGATAAATTTTTCACAATCATCCACAAGCCAACGGATAGGCTTTTCTGAAAGCCCCGATGCAGAGAGAACCAGCTCATTGTACCATATTCTTGAGTGGCGTGGTTTTCGTATTTTCCGCGGGGAATCAAAGTCTTATTCCATTGCAGTGGGAGAAATCGGAAAGGAGTCCTTCTTTCAGCGTGAGGTGAAAAGCGTTTCAGGTATTATGACTTTGGAGCGGCTGTCAGAGAGGCAGCTTGCGCGGTTTAACAGGACGCTTGAACAGCAGGGGAGTCTGTTTGTAAATCCTATCTCCAAGGAATGGGCACTCGGTGATATCAGTGTTGTACAGGTAGAGAATGGGGAAATCAGTGCTTGGGCCAT
>CALFMA010000188.1 GCA_937880065.1 uncultured Ruminococcus sp. | reverse complement strand
CTTAACACTATATTTTTTGAGGGTAAGTGTCAACTATCATTGACAACTGAACACTTACAGTAAATCTGCAAGGGCGGTCAATACTTGACAAAAATCGCATAAAATGGTAAAATATTAAGGGCATCTCTAAAGGAACGTTTGATTAAAGACAAAGCAGATGTCATGCATATCTGCCTTTTCTCAAAATTTTTTTAGAGATGCCCTTGATGTATTGCTGCAATTCTTATGGGATAATTTAAAGAGCAATAATTTGAAATTTCGGGTGATTTTATGAAAAAAGATTCAGGTTATAATACTGCACAAAAGGAAAAACTCCTTGATTTTCTTATAAATAACAAGGACAAGCATACCAGCGCACAGGAAATTGACAATTATCTTCGTTCTGTCGGCTCTCCTGTGGGTATGGCTACAATTTACCGCCAGCTTGACCGCCTTGTAGAGGCAGGTACTGTGCGAAAATTCGTTATTGACGGCAAAACAAGCGCCTGCTATCAGTATATCGAGAACAAGCAGCAATGTCAGGAGCATTTTCATCTGAAATGCCGCAGCTGTGGAAAGCTGATACATCTCAACTGCAACAAGCTTATGGATATAAACAACCATATCGCACAGCATCACGGCTTTATCATTGACCCGTCACAAACCGTATTTTACGGCAGCTGTGCTGATTGTGCGGCTCTTTCCGAGGAGTAAACCTTTACCTCCTCCGATTCCTCGCCGATTTCCGTTAAATTTGTCGGTCTTGGAATGTATATTTTCATATCCTCATCTGCCATTTTTCTCACCTCGTTGGTATTATTCCACTACGGGGCTGAAATATACAAGTGAAAGGAAAAATTATGTCATCTAACAGCAAAAATCTTGAACCTTCGGAACTTCTCACCCTTTACTGGAATCCCTATCAGCTTCACGCTGAACAGCGAATGAAAATCACCGAGCTTTTCATCGCTGTGGAAACTGTACTTTTCGGTGTTTATGCCGCTACATTCGGACAAAATCTTCCCCTTTCCATTATTATTTCAATTGCAGTCTTGATAATTGGTATGATTTGTTATCTTCTTGACGTGCGGTCAACTATGCTTCTCCACGACTGCCGCATTGCAATAAGAGAACTTGAAAGCCGATTTATGCCCAATTATTCGCAGAATATGCGGCTTTTCACCTGCATCAAAAATCACGAGGGGCTTATCCATTATGCAAGGCTTATCCGTGGCTGTTATCTCTCGGTAAGCCTTGCAGGTATTATTATGATTGTTATTGCGGTACTTGCGTAGATGTGCATTTATAGCAAACGACAAAATCTTTTGGCGTTTGCTATTTGCCGATCCGCACGGAG
>CALFMA010000187.1 GCA_937880065.1 uncultured Ruminococcus sp. | reverse complement strand
TTCTGAATTAATTTGGAATTCTATTCTTTTGAATTGGTCTACATATGTAGATAATCCTAAAAAAGAGAGATATCTTGAAAGAGTCTTAAATACCATAGATAAATTAAAAAAGTTAGAAGATAAACAATATAATGAAAAATTTATTCAAGAGATTGTGATTAGCAATTTATTATATATTAATAAGAATAAAAATATCAGTACAACTTTGCAAACTAAAATAAAAATCGCATTCGCAATCTTCAATATTAGTTTCCCAAACAGCCTTGTTTAACAAGTTGATAATATATTTCTTGTACAGATTGCTAACATTATACCCCTCTACTGTAAGAGCGTGGAAATACACTTTTGAGTCCCTTTTTTTAAAAAAGTTTGTTTTGAGGCACAGTAAAGCAGTCTGAATTAACTCTTCCCCTGTGCTGTGCGCATAAACAAAAACCACACCGTACAGAATTAACTGTACGGCGTGGTTGGGGTGATATTCAGTTGGTCATATTGTGATATGGCTTTACGTTTCTTGTGGTAGGTGTATAAGTTCAGTATGTAAAGATCAATTCATTCTCACAACTTGTCCCTCGTACAACTCCTTATTCGTGTAAATTACAATCTTATCCTCACTGGTTAGTCCTGAATCCTGCACAGCAGCATAGCTGTCGTTTTGCTCCGTAACAACTACATTACGAACGGAGATATGATATTCAGTTCCAAGAAAGCCTTCCGCTTCCTCTACAAGATAGACATAGTGCTGATCACCTTTTTCATGAACTGCCTCCAGCGGAATACAGTCATACCGTTCATCGGACATCACCTTTACAGACATCTGACCGATTTCACCAATCGTTACTTCTGAGGGAGCAAGCGGTATTTCCACCATATAAACTCCATCGCTGATTTTATTCACAGATTGTATTTCACAATCCGACAACATAACATTACCACCACGAAAACTAAGATTGACCAAATCACCCGCAAACAGCAGTTCACTTTCTTCCTCCGTAATTTCAGCTGTATAATACAGATCCTGTGACAAGTCCGCAATCAGAAAGCCAGCTGTTTCTCCTGTGAAATTACCAGCGGTCACATTCACACTGCAAATCATACCGTTTGCAGTGCTTGTCATGACTGCACCGTCATCCAGCACTTTCTGATAAGTTTCAAGCTTCTTTTGTTCATCTTCAATCTGAAAGGTGAGGATTTTTGCATTGTTCCAAGCCTGTGCAGTATAATAATCAGATCTTGTCAGAGTGAGGGTTTCGATCTGTCTTGACAACTTTGCTATGTAGTCCTCCAGATACGCTGTATCATATTTCAAAAGCACATCTCCCTCAGCAACGGTATCACCATTTTTGACGCAAACTTCAGCAATTCTCAGCTCAGGAACTGCATACAAAGGAAGTTCATTGGTTGTTTGAACCGTACCATTGGATTTGATCTGATAATTCAGAGTTGTATGTTTCATACTTGTGACTGATACTCTTGGCAGCTGATACGCATAAATTGCTCTGGATGCAAAAGTCAGCACCAACATTACCGCAAGGAATCTCAAAAAATATTTGAGGGCTTTTGTCTTTAGTGTAATTTGTTTCTCATCCATATTACTACTCCTTTAGTGCAGAAGATATAATGCCCTGCTCAAGATAATCCTGTCCGATGATATACACAAATACCGCAGGAACAAGTGTTACAACTGACGCAGCCAGCATTATTTCCGCATTACTCAAATCCATCATTGGCAGATACAGCGATAACGGAAACTTGCCCTTATCCTTGATGAACGCAAGCGGCTGCTCTACCATATTCCAGTAATCGAGAAAACTGAGTACCAGACAGGACAGGATACCATGCTTTCCGAGCGGCAGACCGATATACCGCAGAACCTGCCATTCATTTGCTCCGTCAATTCGTGCAGAATCCGCTACATCATTCGGAATATCCGCAAATCCACGATAGATCAGAAACACAGCGAAGGTCGAGAATATCGCAGGCAGGATGACTGCCCATCTTGTATCCATCAGCTGAAAACGATCCAGCACAATGTACTGTGAAAGCATCGTCACCTGAAAGGGCATCAGCATGAAAATGACATACAGGTTGAACAGCAGTTTCTTACCTTTGAAACGAAATCTTGCAAACGCCCATGCAGACGGTACTGCCACTACAAGCTGAAACAGCAGAATGATTCCCACCATCAGCAGCGAGTTCCAGAATACTG
>CALFMA010000186.1 GCA_937880065.1 uncultured Ruminococcus sp. | reverse complement strand
AAAGTTCTTTACGATAAACCGTAGCAATTCCGCCAAACGCTACAAGATGCGACTTCATATCGTGAATTCCGACAACATGGATAATCTCATCGTTAACCACACGAATATAATAGGGCATACGAAGTTTTGGCTTCTTGAAACCAAGTGGTTCAAGTGCCGCACCCCAGATTTGCTTAAATAAAGCATTCAATGTCGGCTTTTTTTCTTTTTTTGAACTTGCCTTTCTAAACGACAGAAAACAGATATTTTCATTGTTTTCATTTGCATCCTCATATTCAAAAAGAATATTTCTGCTGTCAATCCCAACAATTCCGGCAAGTTTTGATAAGCTATCCTCAACGAAAACTTCATTAGAATCGCAGATTTCGGTAAATTGTTTCCATGTACTTTCATTACTCAGAAACTGCGACCATAGCTTTTCAACCGGCTGTGGAATATCATCACCAAAATAGTCATCAGCACGTCCAAGTATAAGCGAATCCGCTTTTTTACCACTTTCATCATAAAGGTCAAGCACCGCACAATCGCTGTCAATAACAGTTGTGTTAATGCAGTTGGTATTCAGCATTTTTGCAATTCGTGCAGTATCAGCCTGTGTGGTATTATTACCTTGTTCGTAGGCTTCGGAGCTTATTGTCACCCATTTGCAGTTATCGGCAAAGGCAAGCACGTAGGATAACTCGGCACAGTCTGCCTCACATACCTCGTATCCCTCTTTTTTCATTTTTTCGCAGAAATAAGCCTTAAATCCGTCACAATTCAGCTGTTTGGGATTATTTATCTGCGTTGATGTAAAAAATCTTCCCATAGATTCCTCCTTTAAGTTTTTTTCACATTATACCATATCAGCATAGTTTTTGTCAAGTTATTTACCACATCCCAATTAATTTGATTTTGTCCTGTTTATACGACAAATTCCGCATCTAATTAATGATATAATAGGATTATTGATGTGCCAACTAACCCCTGAATTTTTCTGCTTACATAAATATTCACGTGTTAGCTGCTGCATCAATATTAATATTTCGGAGGCAGTCAAAATGGATAAAATAAGGGACGGCAAGATTTTTTCAAAGGCAATGGGATTTCTTTTTTCATTCGGCGGCGGATTTTTATTTTCGGGTACAAATTTAGGTGGAATTGACTCATTTGCGGATATATCCCTGACAGGTGCGGTGGGATTTCCCGATGGTGCGGCAGTTTTTTCGGGAGCTGTAGTGCGGTGTGTGCTGACGG
This sequence comes from uncultured Ruminococcus sp., assembly GCA_937880065.1. The sequence goes on along the minus strand of CALFMA010000186.1, from coordinate 2,860 downwards.
ATTCCGTAGGAAAATGCGTGGTGAAACTATGTGCAATGGCTTTGATAATTGCAGTAAAAATGTTTTCAGAGATTTTCAACAGACCTGTCACAAGCGGAATTCTCACAGGTGTATCATCGGTGGTATCGGGCTGTGTTATTTCTGCTCTTATCGGAGAATTTCCACGAAAACTTATATTTTACCTCATTTATGGCATAATAGCAGGAGTAACAGCATATTCGGGAGCTGAACTGCGGCAGAACATTGCTACATTCAGCGTCATTGATTTAAAAGGAAAAAAAGGCTGTCTTGCAGGAATTGTCTACATTGTGGTATCAGCCTCAATCTGCTCTGTGGAGTTCCCCTATTTCAATGGAGGACTTGCCCTTTTGTCCGCAGTTACCGCAGGGGCGGCTTATTTTTTCGGCGGATTCGGGGGAGTGGTAATCGGAGCATTGGGAGCAAGCGGTGCAATTCTTTCATCAGCTGAAATAGGAACAGCGGCGGCAATTCTCCCCACAGCAGGACTTATTGCAGGCTTTGGCGGCAGGGATAAGTTCCTTTTATCCGCATTTATGTACACCGCATCCGTGTTTTTCCTCGGTATACTAATGGGCGGCACGTATAATTTCGGATATGCCCTGAGCCTTGTGATTGGCGGCGGAATTTTCGTTGCAGTTGTCCCATATTTAAAGGAAAAGCAGTTCATTATGCGTATGGGCAGAAATGAAAACAGCCACGAAAGCAAGGCGGTGAGAAACAATTTTCTCTCTGATGTAATAGATGCTGTGCGATGCGATTCGGGAAAGATTTCAGCTGCAATTTCAGCCAATCGCTGTAAGGAAAATAAGGGTGAGGAATATATAAACAATGTCTGCGGAGCGTGCTATCGCAGGGGAATTTGCAGCGGAAGTCAAGGGGAAATATCGGGGGAAATCATTCCTGTAATTCCCGAAGACTGTGTTCGCAGAAAGGATGCGGCAGATGAATTTGAGCGTTTATTCAGATTGCGAACTGCCCATAGACTTATGGAATTGCGTTATTCCGAAGAACGGCGATTTCTGTCGGAGCAGTTCAGAATAATCTCCGATATTATCCGAGAAAGCGGAGAAAAATGTCCTGTACGTCATTCGCACACATTGGAACAGCGAATTGAAAATTCCCTGAAAAATCACAATATAAAATATCTCCGTGTTATGGCAGGGTATACGGAAACTGAGCGAATTACTGCGGAAATATTTTTCAGCTGCGGAGAAATTGCGGATTCAGCTGAGAGAATCTGCGGAATTTTATCCGATACTTTTGGAGTGCGGCTTCTTGCAGCATCGGCTGTAAGTTCCTCAAAAGAGCTGAAAATCGGAATTTATCAGCCTGCGGAATATGAAGCGGAAATTCATACGGCATCAAAATGTGCGTCAGGCTGTAAGATAAGCGGAGATAGTGCGTCAATTTTCACCGACAGCAGAGGAAATCAGTTTATTGTGCTGTCTGACGGAATGGGCAGCGGAAAAAATGCGGCTGTGGATTCCCATATGGTAATCGGAATGTTTCGCCGACTTGTATGCGGCGGTATGAAACCGCAATCGGCGGTGAGGGTTGTGAATTCCGTTATGGTCACAAAGTCAAGAGAGGAATCCTTTGCAACTCTTGATGCACTGATTTTCAATCCCGACAGCTGTAAAGTCTTATCGGTGAAATCGGGAGCTGCTCCTACCATAATCCGCAAGGGCGGCGATGTAGTAAAGCTGTCCTCAACGGTGTTTCCCATTGGAATTATAGAGGAGGCGGAGTTGTACGTAACGGAGCATAAACTGTCTGAGGGGGATATGATTATTATGTTTTCCGACGGCATAACTGAGAACGCCTACCTATTTATAAAGGAACTTCTTCTTGGCGGCAGCGACGTGCGTGAAATCGTGAGAGAAATTGCCGTGAAAGCTGATGTGTTCAATCCAAATGTCCGTTCTGATGATGTAACTGTGATTGGTGTGAAGATTGTAAGACGATGAATTTGATGAGAATTTTTAAACGAAGTTTCGCAGCTGTCGTTTATGCATCTTTGTAAATAATTCTTTAACAGTATTTGGATTAAAAATAAAAAGAGATAATATTTTAACGGTTTATAATTATTGTTATTAGCATATTGCACAGAAAAGCACAGTAATATTTATGTAAAATTTTCGAATATTGTGCAAAGTTGCAAAAAAACCTTGATAATTCAGAAGATTTCTGATATAATATTTATGGGCATATTATATTTGAATATTGCTTGGGATTTTATTCTAAATATTATGGAGCAATATATATTGAACCAAACCGATATTTTAATATATCGGTCATTAGCAAAGGGGGCTGAATTATGTCAGTTAATAACAAAAATGTCGATGAATTCCCACTTTATCTGTTTTATCAAGGTAAAAATTTTGAAGCTTGGAAATTGTTCGGTGCACATTCACGAAAAAAGGGCCGCAGTAAATGTTATACATTCAGAGTGTGGGCTCCTAATGCTGTGAGCGTTTCAGTTGTGGGCGATTTTAATGAGTGGAATCGCAGTAAAAATCCTATGTATCTCATTTCTGATGGAATATGGGAGGCTGAAATTTCGAAGCTTGAACAATTTGATATTTATAAATACAGTATCGAAACCAAGGACGGACGGATTCTGATGAAATCCGATCCATATGGCGTTCACTATGAAACACGTCCTGCTACCGCTTCAAAGCTTTATGAAAGTGGAAAGTTCACAAAAGCACAATTTAATGTTTAATTTTTTACTATAACCTCCTTTCAACACTTTACTTTTAGTCTATTTTGAAGGATAATTTGGGATAAATAGAGATTAAGAGAAAGGATTATACAATGAGTGAAGTTAGAGTAAGAA
>CALFMA010000185.1 GCA_937880065.1 uncultured Ruminococcus sp. | reverse complement strand
AGGAAATAGAACTATTTGATTATAAATAATTCGCACTATTTGTGGTACAAATGTGGTCCAGAATACGACAAAACTTCTCGAAGAATCAATTCTCTCAAAACCACTTTCGTCCAGCACAAAGTTAGTAACTTTTAGCGATTCTTGGTGATACTTGGCTCGTCCCTTGTTTGCTCAATGTTGTTTCGCAAATTATAGCGATGCTAAAGAATTTTTTAAGTTATTTTAAAAGAGGCGCTTTTGTCAAATCCGCCACAGGTCGTTTTTCAAAATAAATTTGCCGTTTACACTTTTTTCGGTGCAAACGGCAAAGTTTTAAGATATGCAAAGAATGGTAAAGTCGATATAATTCTTTTGCCTGTAAGCTCTGCGTCAAGCTTCGGAGCAAACTGAACTACACGCTCACCTGCAAGAACATGGTCAATTATATCCACAATATCCTTGTTGTTGCCTATTCCGATAACTGCATCGGCTTCGGGGAAAAGTTCAGCGGCTTCCTCCCTGTAACGCTCGGAAAGACAGCCTGTGATAACGATTTTTTTAAGTGTACCGTCAGCCTTTAATGCCGCCAGTTCCAGTATAGTTTCGATAGCCTCCTCTTTTGCCGCCTTTATAAAGCCGCAGGTGTTGACTACCGCAATATCAGCCAATCCGGGTTCGGTTACAAGTTCGTAACCCTTTTGTTTCAGTTTATAGAGCATTCTTTCGGAATCCACAAGATTCTTTGAGCAGCCCAATGAAACCATTCCAACTTTTATTGCCATGGCTCTGCACCTCTCGTTCATTCAAAATATTCCGCAATTCCACGATTTATTTCATCGTAGCTATATCCGTATCGGACAAGGGAATTTTTCACCTTTTCCACGGACTTTTTATCTGTAATATCCGCAAGATAACGGCTGTATTTTCCTCGCAGAAGTTCCGAGAGATTTTCCCCGAAAGCTTCATTATACTGCTCCAATGCAGTTTCAACCGTTTCTTCCGTCAAACCTTTCTGCATCATTTCACGCTTTGCACGGTGAAATCCGTATTTTTTCGATTCCACAAGCTTACGTGCAAGCTTTTCACCATATCGTTCATCATTGATTATACCCGCCTTTGCAAGCTTTTTCACAACTTCAAGGCACAAACTCTCCTTTTTATAGGTTTCAAGGAGTTTTTCGTACATCTCAACAGCTGAATAATCCCTGTAATCAAGGCGATACAGGGCATATTCATAGGCACGGCGGAAATTTGACGCATAGACGATTTTTTTAAGTTCATCAGGCTCAATCTCGCAGTCACGGCAAATTCCGAAATCCGTCAGAATGTCGATGTGGAGATAGAGTCTTTTTTTATTGTCAAATTCAACCTCAAAGGTTTTCCCTTTGTAGTGGTCAAGGGCTGTGACTTTCATCAATCAGCAGGTGTGAATTCATCAAATTCGTCGTCAATTGAATCGAGGATTTTCATTTCCTCGTCGTCCTCGTTAGCGGCTGCCTTTACAACTTCTGCAATTGCAGCTGCGGCTGTATTCTTGGAATTTTTCTTCTTATCCTTGTCCATAAGTTCATCCTTACGTGCAAGAATCTGCTCCTCAATTTCAGCCATAAGTTCGGGGTCTGTTTTAAGGAGTTCCTTGACGTTATCACGGCCCTGTCCAAGCTTTCTGTCGCCGTAGCTGAACCATGAACCGCCCTTTTTGATGATTTCAAGTTCTGTAGCAATATCAAGAACTTCGCCTGTACGGGAAATTCCCTCACCGTACATCATATCAAATTCAGCCTCTTTAAATGGAGGAGCAACCTTATTTTTAACTACCTTACATCTTGTGCTTGCACCGATTATCTGACCGCCCTCCTTGATAACTTCGCCCTTGCGGACTTCGATACGGACAGAGGCATAGAACTTCAATGCACGGCCGCCGGGGGTAGTTTCGGGGTTTCCGTACATAACACCGATTTTCTCACGAATCTGGTTAATGAAAATGGCAACGCAGTTTGACTTTGAAATAGCGGCTGTAAGCTTTCTCATAGCCTGTGACATAAGTCTTGCCAGCTGACCTACGTGGAGGTCACCCATTTCGCCGTCAATTTCAGCACGGGTAGTCATAGCTGCAATTGAGTCGAGAACGATAACATCAATTGCACCTGAACGGATAAGAGCCTCTGCAATTTCAAGTGCCTGCTCACCGCTGTCGGGCTGTGATACAAGGAGATTGTCGATATTTACGCCGAGAGCCTTTGCATAATTTGGGTCAAGAGCGTGTTCAACGTCAATGAATGCAACTTCGCCGTCAAGCTTCTGTGCCTGTGCGATAACGGAAAGGGCAACGGTAGTTTTACCCGAACTTTCGGGACCATAAATTTCAATAATCCGTCCGCGTGGCAGACCACCGATACCCAGCGCCATATCCAAACCGATGGAGCCTGTTGAAATAGCGGGGATTTCTACGGCGTTTCCCTGTTGTCCCAAACGCATGATGGAGCCTTTACCAAAGGCACGTTCAATCTGCGAAAGGGCTGCTTCTAATGCTTTATCTTTTTCCATAATGTTCTCCTTTTGTTCTTGTTTTTCACACTATAAGACATTTTATTTTTGAATGCAACAATTTTTTTACTTTTTTTAAAAATTATTTGAAATTGTGAAAAAATGCTTTTTTTTATGAAAAAAATTTGTTATACTTTAGACAATTTAAATATAGAGAGGTCTTACCATGAAGAAAATATACACACTTTTACCTGTTTTGTTTCTGACTGCCTGTGTTCAGACAGGGGAAGAATACCAACAAGATGACTTTTATTACGAAGACACGTATCATGATGAATCAGCCTATCTTTCGCAAGAAGAATATGCTTTTGAAGATGACTCATTAATGATTGATGAATATACAGGGTTGGTTGTGGATGAAACACCGGCTGTCATTGAAAATAGCCAACAAAATATGCAACCGGTTATTCAACCTTCGCCTGTTGTTGCGGAAACAAAAGAAGCCACCATAACCGTTTCGGAAGACGGAACAAAGATTATTATACCGGCTCAGGAAATTTATATCGGAAATGAAAATGCGGTTGTTTCTGCCGATATTCAAACACGACCGATAATGGCCTATTCTTCACCGGATATGCTTCCTGTGGAAAACACGTCCAATCAACCGCAAAAGCAAGTG
>CALFMA010000184.1 GCA_937880065.1 uncultured Ruminococcus sp. | reverse complement strand
TCATAGTACTTTACGAAAACTTCCTTAACAGCCTTTGAACAGCCCTCGTCCATTGTGAAACGCTCTCTTGACCAGTCACATGATGAACCAAGCTTTTTCAGCTGCTCGCAAATTCTGCCGCCGTACTGCTTTTTCCATTCCCATGCACGCTCCATAAAGCCGTCACGTCCAAGGTCTTCCTTTGTAACGCCCTCTTTACGCATTGCCTCAACGATTTTTGCCTCAGTTGCAATTGCAGCATGGTCAGTACCGGGGAGCCAAAGTGCGGAATAGCCGCTCATACGCTTCCAACGAATGAGAATATCCTGCAATGTTTCATCAAGAGCATGTCCCATGTGGAGCTGTCCTGTGATGTTCGGAGGGGGAATTACAATTGTATAGGGTGTTTTCTTTTCGTCAACCTCTGCACGGAAACATCCCTTGTCATTCCATGCAGCGTAAATTCTGTCCTCAAAATCCTTTGGATTATAGGATTTAGCAAGTTCCTTTGCCATTTTAAATTTCTCCTTTTATCAATATTGATTCGGGTAAAAAAACACGCCCCGAACCGAAAATAGGTTCAGGGCGAACATAGTCCGTGTTACCACCTGAATTCGGGAAAAATCCCGCACTCTGCGAAGTCATTCAACCTCTTTCCCTGTAACGTGAGAAGCACGTTATGAACTACACAATAAAAATCTTCGCCCATACAGCTCCGAAGCTACTTCATCATACCTCTCATACTGTTTCGCACCACACAACAGCTCTCTGAAAATCGAAAATATGACTACTACTCTTCATCATAGCCTTTATGCTACTATTATACATTATAAATTTCGTTTTGTCAAGCATTATTTTTGCGTACCTTGACAAAATCTGCCCTCCGTGATATAATGATTTCAGATTTGAGTCAGAAAAAGGATGATAAAATGATAATTGAAAAGAATTGTTGTGAAATTCTGACAGCCCTTGAAAATGCAGGATTTTCCGCATATCTCGTTGGCGGATGCGTCCGTGATGCTCTTATGGGACTGCCCTTTCATGACTACGATATAACCACAAATGCCCTGCCACAGCAGATTATGGAGGTTTTTGCGGATTACAGGGTAATTCCCACAGGCATTAAGCACGGAACTATGACTGTTCTCTGCAATGACGAACCCTTTGAAATAACCACATTCCGAATTGACGGGGAATACAACGACAGCCGACACCCCGAAAATGTCACATTTACCGCAAATCTCCGTGATGACCTTGCTCGCCGTTATTTCACCGTAAACGCAATTGCTATGGATTTACGTGGGGAAATTTTCGACCCCTTTGAGGGCGAATCCGATATTAAAAAGGGAATTATCCGCTGTGTGGGCAATCCCGTGGAGCGTTTCACCGAAGATGCTCTGCGAATTCTCCGTGGTGTGAGATTTGCGTCAGTTCTCGGATTTAAACTTGAAGCCGATACCGCAAATGCCATTCATCAGCTGAAAAACAGGCTTGACAATATCTCTGCGGAGCGTATTTCCGTGGAACTTATGAAGCTTATCTGCGGTAAAAACTGCGTTCAGATTCTGCTGGAATACCGTGATATAATCGGGCAGATTATCCCCGAATTAATCCCTGCTTTTGACCATGAGCAGCACTCGCCCTATCACAAATACGATGTCTATGAGCATATTGTGCGTGCTGTGAATTCTGTTCCCCTGAATCATTCAAAAGCTGATTTGCTTCGATTAACAATGCTTCTCCACGACGTTTCAAAGCCAGCCTGCTATATCCTTGACGAAAAGGGCAGAGGTCATTTCAAAGGTCATGCACAAGTGGGGGCGGAATCTGCAAGGGATATTCTGAAACGGCTGAAATTCGACAACAAAACCATTGATACCGTCTATGAATTAATCTACCTCCACAGCGATAAAATTTCAACTGAAAAGCAGATTAAACGGCTTGTGGGAAAAATCGGTCTTGAACATTTTCTCCTGCTCATGGAAGTGAAAAAAGCCGATAACAGTGCAAAACACTCCTTTGTGCTAAAGGAACTGAAAGAGTACGACAAATTAGCTGAAACTGCCCGCCGTCTTGCTGAGGAGCAGGCTTGTATGTCAGTTTCCGACCTTGCCATAAATGGCAGGGATTTGCTTGAAATCGGCTTAAATGGCAGAGAAATCGGCGATTGCCTTAATGAAATGCTGGAACGTGTAATTGATGAACAGCTTGAAAACAGCCGTGAAAAGCTTCTTGCATTTGCACAGGAGATGAAAAAATGACAGGATATATTCACTCAACGGATAGTTTCGGCACGGTTGACGGTCCCGGAATTCGCTATATAGTGTTCTTTCAGGGCTGTCCTCTGCGGTGCGTTTACTGTCATAACCCCGACACATGGGAATTCCGCAAGGGCAGGGAGGTTACTGTCAGCGAACTGCTGAAAGAGTACGACTCCTGCAAAGAATTCCTCAAAAATGGCGGTATTACGGCAACAGGCGGCGAACCACTTTCACAGCCCGATTTCCTCCTTGAACTTTTCAAATCCGCAAAGGCAAAGGGAATTCACACCTGCCTTGACACATCGGGAGGAACTTTCAACCCCGAAAATACCGAGAAAATTGACGAAATTCTCAGCTATACCGACCTTGTAATGCTTGACATAAAGCATATGGATTCAGAATTGCACAAAAATCTCACAGGAGTGGGAAACGGCAATATACTGCGGTTTGCGGAACATTTACGGGATTTGAAAATACCTGTGTGGATTCGCCGTGTAGTTGTGCCGAACCTCACAGATGACAGGGACGAACTTTTCAGATTGGGGGAATTTCTTGCAACTCTTTCAAATCTGAAAGCCCTTGATGTACTGCCCTATCACGATATGGCACGGAAAAAATATGCGGAACTGGGAATGGAATATCCCCTGCCCCATACTCCGCCCATGTCAAAAGAGGACGCAATAAAGGCAAGGGATATAATAATGTCAGGCATAAAATCTGGGCTTAAAACTTTATAAAGAGGAATACTGCAAGGGCAATTTGCCAAATCAAGCCGATTATGTTGACTGCCCAGAAATACCAATGTTTGGTTTTGTGGCGGAATATTTTCATTCCAAGCAATGCACCAATTGCTCCCCCGAAAAAGCCGAATCCAAGCAATGTTGCCTCTTTAATTCGCCATTTGTTTTTCTGAGCCTTTTTCTTGTCGGCGAAATAAAGCACAAATGCAATTACGCTGATGAGGGCATAAACGCCCAGTATAATTAATGCAGGCATAAATTTTCTCCTTAATACCAAATTAAAGCCGTACCTTGCGATACGGCTTTTTTATTTTATTCAAGCACAGGAATCCATGCAGTTGCGTTCATAGCCTTTGCCTTTGCCTCTGCTTCCTTGAATGAAAGTTCATCTTCTGTTACAAATGATGACTGGTCATAATCTGTGTATGTTCCCTCGGGGAGGTCAGCTGTATCAGCAGGCACGCTGAAATACCACTTTGCCTTCATATCATCAACAGATGCGATAAATGATGTATCTGTACTGCTCTCCCATGTCTGTGAGAATACAGTTCTGTTATGCTTTGCAGCCTCGATAACATCGCCGAGAACAGCACTTGCAGTTGGCAGTTTTCCTGCACCTCTGCCGTAGAACATTGCCTTGTCGATACCGTCAGCGTAAACCATAACTGCGTTGAATACGTCGCTTACACCTGCCATAATGCTCTCGTGAGGTACCAGCATAGGCATAACTGTAGGCAGAATTTTGCCGTTGTCAAGACGCTTAACAGATGCGATAAGCTTGACAGCATAGCCGAGAACATCAGCAGCCGCTACATCGCAAAGCTTAACATCGGAAATACCCTTTGTATAAACGCTGTCGGGATATACGTGCTTTCCGAATACGAGAGATGAAATAATGCAGATTTTACGGCAAGCGTCGTGTCCCTCAACGTCAGCTGTGGGGTCTTTTTCTGCATAGCCAAGTTCCTGAGCAAGCTTTAATGCGTCCTCAAATGTCATACCGTCAGCATACATTTTTGTGAGGATAAAGTTTGTTGTACCGTTGAGAATACCGCAGGCAGCTGAAATATCGTTAGCTGCAAGACAGCGGTGGAGAGGACGGATAATCGGGATTGCTCCGCCTACGCTTGCTTCAAAGAAGAAGTTGCAGTTGTTAGCCTTTGCAGCTGCAAGGAGAATATCACCCTTTGCCGCTACAAGCTCCTTGTTTGATGTACAGCAGCTTTTTCCCTTTTCAAGAGCAGATTTAAGGAATGTGAATGCAGGCTCAGTTCCTCCCATACACTCAGCAACAACTGTTACTTCGGGGTCATTGAGGACTTCGTTGAAATCCTTTGTGAACTTGTCCTTGTATGGTGAATCGAGGAATTCACGGATATCCACAATATACTTGATATCCATTTCACATCCTGCGTGCTTCTCGATGCTCTTTCTGTTCTTATAGAAAAGCTCCACAACACCTGAACCTACTACACCGTAACCTAATACCGCTACCTTAACTGACATAAAAAATGAACTCCTTTTTTTATATAGATTATAGCAAACGACAAAATCTTTTGGCGTTTGCTATTTGCCGATCCGCACGGAG
>CALFMA010000183.1 GCA_937880065.1 uncultured Ruminococcus sp. | reverse complement strand
TGTTGTAGTGACCACAGGCGGTTTGTTTTCTTTTTTCGGCGGTTCAACAGGTTTTTCGGGATTTGTAAAGGTAAAGGATTTTGTCTTTGCGTCAAAATCAACGCTTTGGGCAACCTTATGAAGAACCACATTTGTCTGCCTGTCCATGAGCAGATTCATTATAATATTGATAGAAAAAATAACACCTATAAATATTGCTATGAGGATGCCAATAATAATTGCGAAGAATTTCAATTGAACTTTTCTGAACAAGAAAACTCCTCCTCTATTCAATGAAATAGCCGATACCTCTGGCTGTTTTTATCTGTACATTAGCAGAAATTGAGGAAATCTTCTTACGCAGGAATGATATGTAAACCTCGATGTTATTGTATTCCACATCGCTTTCACTTCCCCATATTTTCTCGATAATACGCTCTTTCGGCAATATCTGCCCGGGATTTGCAATGAGCATTTCCATTACGTTGTACTCTTTTAAGCTGAGTTTTACGTCATTTCCGCCGCAGCTTATAGAGCAGGTATTCTTATTAAGAGAAAGACCGTTGAATTCAAGTTTGCTTTCATCAACGATTTCGCCCTTTCGTCTTGTAATGGCACGTACTCTTGCTAAAAGTTCCCCTGTAACAAAGGGCTTTGTGAGATAGTCGTCAGCACCGCAGTCAAGGCCGTTTATTTTGTCGGTAATTTCACTTCTTGCGGTGAGCAGGAGAACGGGAGTATTGATTTTTTCGCTTCGCAGATTGCGGAGAATCTCAATTCCGTTCATTCCCGGCAGCATTATATCAAGGATTATGCCGTCGTAAATACCTGTCATAGCGTTGTCAAGTCCGTCAATTCCATTATAGCAGACATCGACGGAGTACATGTTTCTTTTCAGCAGTTCGCATAAAGCGTCAGCAAGCTGAACTTCATCTTCAATAACAAGAATTTTCATCGTAAACACCTCCAATTGATATAACCATATATATTATATCATATTTTCTTTAAATAATCTTAAAAAAATGTCAAGTTAAATAAATTAAAATATAGAAATTTCACTTCATTTTTTGTGCATTTCAACAAAAATGTAATAAATATATAAACTTTCATTGACTAAGTTAGTTATTTATGATAAAATTATATTAATTGAATTGGACAGTTAAGCGAAACTGTCATCGGATATTATTCGGATATTATACCATATATTACTGTGCCTGTTAAGTCTTGAAGAATTATATTAAGCTTTTGGAGAAAAAATAGAAATTTCGGATTTAGTCGGCGGAGCAATATTATAAAAGGAGAGTTGGTTATGCTGTCATTACAGGAACGGGAACACAGAAAAAGTACATTTGCAAAAAAGACTACAGAGAACACAAATAAATACACGGAATTGTACAACAAATTCAGCCAGTACGGCTATTCAAAAGCATTAGCGGAAGAATATGCCGATTATTTCGTGTTGGAAGCGAAAAAACCTGCGGCAGGAGATATTCTTCAGGCTGTCCGCCTTTATGATAAGGTGCGTGATTATAAAATGGCAGCCTATTTCCTTTCAAAAGCTGAGGAAATGGCGAAAAAGCTCAATAATGAGGAAAAATTCATCTATTGCATAGAGAGCCTTGCCAACAGGAGCAAAATGGGGAACTGGCGTGATGCAGAGGATTTCCGCACGGAAAATATAAACTTTATGCAGATTTACTCCGAAAAGGTGGGAATAAAGCTTAAAGCCGATATGTATATGGCTCTTTCGTATGTGGATTGTGCGGCTAAAAATTATAGTGCGGCATTCAGACTTCTTACGGGCTTCGGCTATAAACCGCAGGGCAAAAACGACGAAAAGCTCCTTGAAATTCTCATTGCAGGTATTTATATATGTGCAAAATCGGGAGATGAAAGCAGCGTTGAAAATGCGGTAAATAATGCCTGTGCCGCTATGGGACTTTTCAAGAAATATGAATTCCCATGGTCTGAGGAATATTACAAAAATAAAATCAAGGACGCATCACAGGGACTTGCGTAAAAAAGGCAATAGCTGTATATCGTAATTTCCTGTAGGAACGGATATTATCCGTTGACGATTTCGGGAAGAAATTCAGTTTTTCAACAATCTATATGGACGGCATTTAATACGATTGCCGTCCATTTTTGTATTATACTTTCCCACAGATTACGACGACAAATTTAATTATCTTCACTTAATTTAAGTCAGTTTAAACCTAGCCTCACTTAAATATACATCATCATTTTACTATATTGTTAAAGAAAGTGGTATACAACCGCAATTAAATGTGATATAATTTTATTGTTAACTTAAATTTTACGAGGTGATACTTAAATGAAAAAATGGAACGGATATCAGAAAGGCGTAAATCTTGGCGGCTGGCTCTCTCAGACAGTGCTTACCAAAGAGCATTGCGATACATTTATTATTGAAAGCGATATCGAAAATATCAGAAAAATGGGCTTTGACCATGTTCGTCTGCCTGTTGATTATGAGCTTGTACAGGATAAAAACGGCAGCTTTATCGAAAGCGGATTTGTTTACATCGAAAACTGCGTTGAATGGTGCGGAAAGTACGGTCTGAATATGGTTTTAGACCTCCATAAGGCAGCAGGCTATTGTTTTGATGCTAAGCAAAAGGAGTCGGGACTTTTCTACGACGAAGAACTCAATTCCAGATTTATCGCTCTTTGGGCTGAATTCACAAGACGTTTAGGTCAGTATGCAGACAGACTTTCCTTTGAACTGCTCAACGAGGTTGTTGACGAGGCGGACAACGCTCCGTGGATGGCTCTTGCAGAGCGTACAGTCAAGGAAATCCGCAAGACTGCTCCTGACATAAAAATTCTTATCGGAAGTTATCTTAACAACAGCGTTACAACTGTTAAGCATATTGCACAACCCTTTGACGAAAATATTGTGTACAATTTCCATTGCTATGACCCCCTGCTCTTTACCCATCAAGGTGCTTACTGGCTTGAGGATATGCCAAAGGATTATCGTATTCAGTATCCTATGGGCAAGGCTGAGTTTTTAAAAGCTGTCGCTGAATGTCCTGCAAAAATTTCCGCATATGAGGGCGACATTCCCGAAAACGGCTTTTCTGCCGAATATTTCGAGAATATTTTCCGTGAGGCTATTGAAACAGCACAGGAGCGTGATGTTATGCTCTACTGCGGCGAATACGGCGTAAATGAACTGGCAGACCCGGAATCCGCTGTAAACTGGTACAAGGATATCCACTCCGTTCTCGACAAATACGGCATCGGTAGAGCAATGTGGAGCTATAAGGGTATGGATTTCGGACTTTCCGACGGGCTGCTCAGCTGCATTACCGAAAGAATTGTATAGTCAACAGCAACAAAGAAAAGTCGTGTTCTTTGTGCGATATGCCATAAAAATAACCAATTGCTTGACTAAGTTTTCTCCGTTAATGGCGGAAATAACCAAATGTGAGAAAAATACGGATTTTTTTGCGGATAAGCCTTGACAAATCGGGGTTAATAAGATATAATATATGGGTATGCTGTGCAAGTTGTATAGCATACCCATTTTTTAAAAAAGGAGGAAGATTATGCCAACATTTAATCAGCTGGTTCGTAAGGGAAGAAAGGACCTTGAAACAAAGTCCACTGCACCTGCTCTCCAGAAGGGCTACAATGCTAAGAAGAAGGTTCAGATCAACCAGAGCTCACCTCAAAAGAGAGGCGTTTGCACTGCTGTTAGAACTGCTACACCTAAGAAGCCTAACTCAGCTATGAGAAAGATTGCCAGAGTTAAACTCACAAACGGCTACGAGGTAACTTCTTACATTCCAGGTATCGGCCACAACCTTCAGGAGCACAGCGTTGTTCTCATCAGAGGCGGACGTGTTAAGGATCTCCCCGGTGTGCGTTACCACATCATCAGAGGCGCACTCGACGCTCAGGGCGTTGCTAACAGACTCCAGTCCCGTTCAAAGTACGGTGCTAAGAGACCTAAGCAGAAGTAAGAGCGTGCGGATTTAATCCGTTCTGACTGGCGGCTTGTCATTAAAATGCCGTGCATTAGTAAAATAGGATAACTACTATCGCAGGATAAATGCGGAGATTATATATATTGTACCTCTGCATTGGTCTTGACGGAAATGATCGGTGAAGTAATGCTGAAAAAGCAGTAATCGGTCATCACGAGTACCTATGAATTCATGAATCTATGTGAAGGAGGGAAGCGAAATGCCAAGAAGAGGTAAAATCGCTAAGCGTGATGTATTACAGGATCCTGTATACAATTCAAAGCTCGTTACACGTCTTATCAACAATATTATGTTAGACGGTAAGAAGGGTGTCGCTCAGAAGATAGTTTACGGTGCATTCGAAATCGTTGCTGAAAAGACAGGTAAGGATGCATTGGAGGTTTTCGAGCAGGCAATGGAAAACATTATGCCTGAACTGGAAGTAAAGGCTCGCCGTCTCGGTGGTGCTACTTACCAGGTTCCTATGGAGGTTAGACCTGAAAGACGTCAGACTCTCGGTCTCCGTTGGATTACAAGATATTCAAGAGAGAGAAACGAGAAGACAATGAAGGAAAGACTTGCTGGAGAAATTCTCGACGCTCTTAACGGAACAGGCGGCGCTTGCAAGAAGCGTGACGATACACACAAGATGGCAGAGGCAAACAAGGCGTTTGCTCACTACCGTTGGTAATCAGCGTCATTGTGAGAGGAAGATATTATGGCAAGAGATTGTTCACTTGAAAATACCAGAAATATCGGTATCATGGCTCACATTGATGCCGGTAAAACTACAACCACAGAGCGTATCCTTTTCTACACCGGTGTAAACTATAAAATCGGTGAAACACACGAAGGTTCCGCTACTATGGACTGGATGGAGCAGGAGCAGGAGCGTGGTATCACAATCA
>CALFMA010000182.1 GCA_937880065.1 uncultured Ruminococcus sp. | reverse complement strand
GATAACCTTAGGCTCTACATTTTCTGAAAGGGCTTTATTTACAAGCTCTGTAACTCCCTTTACATTGCCCTTGAAAACGGCAGTTTTAATTTCGTTTAGTATTTCCATTTTTCACTATTACACTCCTGATAAGATTTTTTATACTTATGTTATAAACCTTGCCACCCTTTTGCTTTATATGCGACAAGAGTTTTTTAGTATCCTCTTTTGAATACATCTTTAGGATTTTCACCTTCATAACCTTGCATTTGCCCGCGTTTATGAAGCTGTCATATACATAGGTTATCTGACCGTCGGCAGTTTCCTGCCATTCAAACATCGTCTGCCCGTCACCGTGGATAACAGAATGAGCAAACAAGCCCTTGATTTTTATATATTCCTTTGAAACAAAGCATCTGACAGGCTTTTTTAAAAAATAATAGTTCATTTTGCCGTTATTTTCGCTTATCTCATTGAAATACGCATAAACGAAAATATCATTTTTCAAAAATAAATTATTGTTTTTCGATAAAAAGGTATTGACAAATGGAAAATAGTGTGATATACTATAATCATCAACATAAAGGAGCTCTATATTTATGTGGACTAAAACTAAATCTCTGTTACTGTCAAGAATATTGACCGTCATTGTTGCGGCAATATTCATACTTGTCGCATTTGTTTTGCCACTTATGGTGGAATTCTACGACTTCATTTCCGAACCCATTGGCTTAATCAAGGGCGATATTTTCATTCCCCTATGCACGGGGCTATATATCGCCATTGCTCTTGCTCTTGCGGCTCTCTTTTTCATGCACAGGCTGCTGGATAATATCAGCAAGGATATTGTTTTTGACAATTCCAATACAAAGTGCCTGCGAATAATCGCATGGTGCTGTATCTTAGCGGCTTCGGATTTCTTCATTCTCTGCCTGTGGCGGTATATTTTCGCTATGCCTGCGGTGGTTGTATTGATGCTCGGTCTTGTTATGCGTGTCCTCAAGAACGTATTTGAAAAGGCTGTGGAAATCAAATCCGAAAATGATTTTACAATATGAGGGGGTACTGTCAATGCCGATTATTGTAAACTTAGATGTAATGATGGCTAAACGCAAAATGTCATCACAGGAGTTAGCTGAAAAAGTTGGTATCACAACTGCAAACCTTTCCATTTTAAAGACGGGAAAGGCAAAGGCTGTCCGTTTTTCCACATTGGAGAAAATCTGCGAAATACTGGACTGCCAGCCCGGGGATATACTGGAATTTCAGAAAATTGAAATAATTGAGGAACAGTAACAGAACACGTAAGGAGTGTTCATTATGGCAGAGTCAGCTGTTATCAATTCAGATGTAAATGAAGAAGTTTCCGTGGAAACTGCGGAAAAAAGAGTTTTCACAAAAACCGAAAAGGTCTATGCTTTTGTGATTATGCTGCTTGCATTTTTGTGGATGCAGTTTCAGATTTTCAATCCTGCGGGATTTATTACAACGGCTGTGAATATTGCAATTATCACCGTATCGGTTGTATTCCTCAAAAAGCAGGGCTGCGGATTTTCCCCTGTAAATCGGGTGATTACAGCTGTCCTGTATGCCTTTTCACTTGTGTTTTCAATTACCGACAACGGATTTATAAAATTCCTCGTTGGTGTATTCCTCTTTGCCGCAGGAGCATATCTTGTTTATTCCGTAGGGGAGGGGAAAAGGGGAATTGAAAAATATCTTCCCATTGCCCTTGTAAAGGCAGTTTTTGAGTTTCCATTCTCCGACTTCGGGGCAGAGCCTGCGGCTGTAAAATCCACAATCGGAGAGTCGAAATCCGCAGGAAATATCAAGTCTGTTTTCCTCGGCTTGCTTTTCGCACTTCCCGTGACATTGCTTGTGGCAAATCTGCTTATTTCCGCAGATGCAGGAATGGAAAGCTTTATGAAAAGCATTTTCAACAATGCCCTTTCACAGAACGGCTTTGAACTTATTCTTCGCTTTGTAATTTCACTTCCCTGCGGTTTTTACCTCTACGGTATGCTTTTGGCGAATAGCAAACGTGAAAACCTCAATGTCCTTGATGCACAGCTTTGCCAATTCCGCATTGAGTCGGCAAAGAGTATACCGAATATGGCTGTTTATGCGGCAATTACTCCGATTCTTCTGCTTTACGTGATATTTTTCTTCTCACAGGCAAGTTATTTTCTCTCTGCCTTTTCGGGTAATCTCCCCGAGGGCTACAGTTATTCCCAATATGCAAGACGTGGATTTTTCGAGCTTTGCGGCGTAACTGTAATAAATCTGCTGATAATAATTTTCATCAGCTTTTTAACTCAGAAAAGCGGCAGAAATAAGCCTAAATCCCTTAAATTCTATACCCTTTCCCTCAGCTTTTCAACGATAATTCTCATAGTTGTTGCAATAAGCAAAATGATAATGTATATTTCCGAGTACGGTCTTACACGGCTGAGATTTTATACAATGTGGTTTATGATTTTATGTGCATTTATGTTTGTGCTTATTATCGTGAAACAGTTCAGATTTGAGATGAAATTCTCAGCATGGTTTTCGGGAATTTTTACTGTTATGCTTGCTCTGCTGTGCTTTTGCAGTCCTGATTTTGTAATTGCAAAGTATAATATTGATATGTACAAGGCAGGCTATCTTGATGACCTTGACACAGCTTTAATTCTTGATATGTCAGATGACGCAATTCTCTACGGAGTTATGCAGGGCGAACTTAATGTAAAGAAAGTATATTATGTTTCTGCATATTCTGACAATGAAATTGTTGACTATCTCAATGTTCCGTCGCTTATTCTCCGTGAAGAACTGGGGGAAATTGAGTTTACACCTGAGGAAAAAGAAGATTTTTCCAATTTAAGAGATTTATTTTGATAAGTCAGCCATTAGCTGTTAGCTGTTAGCCATTAGCTTTTTAAAACGGCGGAATAATTCAGAATTAAGAATTAAGAATTCAGAAATTTGGGCGGCAGAAATTTTTCTGCCGTCATTTCTTATGTGTGATAATTATTCATCACCGTTACATTATTTAACAGACACAGCACGCTATGTCCCTACAAATCATATCAGCATATAAAAGCTGACGGCTAAAGGCTAATGGCTGACGACTAAAAGCCATTAGCTGTTAGCCATTAGCTTTTTGAAATGGTGAACAAATTGCTGCCGCCCATTAATTATCCATTGAAGAAATTTTATATATTTAATATTGAAAAGCCCTTGAAATCCTCGAAAAAATAGTGTATAATTAAATAATAGAGAAAAAGAAAGTCGGGTTAATCTATAAATTAACCTTCTATTAATTAACTAAAATATATACTTGGAGGAAAAACATGAAAAAACGCTTTAGTCATGCAGCCGCTTTTATTTCTGCTTTAACACTGGCAGGAACAACTGCATATGCCGCTTCCGAATATACCGCAGATGACCTTAAAGAATTAAGTTCTGCGCTTCTCGGAGCAACTGATTTCAAGGACGGACAGGACCTCACAGGGGATAACGTAATTAACGTTTACGACCTCATTAAAATGCGTGAAAGTTTTACCGCAGGCACAGGTGAATTTTCAGAGCAGGTAATCGGCATAACAGACAGCAATACTAAATATATCGGCAGAAATATCTATGACGACAACAAGATTACATGGCTTGTTCACAGCGGTTCTGCCGTTGAATTCAAGGTGAACGCAAAATCTGCGGAAATCACCATAAATGGCGACGGTCACACAGAAAGTGATGAAAAATACCGCCCAAGATATGCGGTAATTGTTGATGATGAAATTATCCTTGACGAGCTATTAAGCGAAAAAGAAAAAACAGTTAAGCTTTTCGAGGGAAATACCGCAAGAAATGCCGTTGTAAAGGTTATCCACCTTTCAGAGGCAAATAACGGTGCTGTGGGAGTCAGCAGTATTAAGGTAAATTCCGACGCTCCCGTTCCCGTTGCTCCAACTGCCAAAAAAGACCTTTCAATCGAATTTATCGGCGACTCAATCACCTGTGCATACGGTGTTGAGGGTGCAAGTCAGTATGAAGGTTTTATGACTTCCACAGAGAATTTTATGAAATCCTATGCCTACCTCACGGCAAAACAGCTTGATGCCGAATACAGTGCAGTTTCCTACAGCGGTCACGGCATTGTTTCGGGTTACAGTTCCACAGGAGATGCCGTTACAGACAGCCTTGTTCCCGATTATTACGACTATGTGGGCAAGCTTGGCAGCTATAAAACTCCGTGGGATTTCAGCAAGCAGGATAATGATGTAATTGTTATAAATCTCGGCACAAACGACAACACCTACTGCTCTAAGGATTACGAGGTCAGAGGTGAGGAATATGCCGAAAAATACGCTGAATTCCTCGCACACGTTCACGAGATGAACCCCGATGCGTATATCATCTGCACCGTGGGAACTATGGGCTGCACAGAAATGTATCCCTACATAGAAAAAGCCGTTGCCGCATTTAAGGCTGAATCAGGCTATGACAGGATTATGTCGTATAAATCGGCTACTCATACACAGTCTGACGGCTACGGTTCCGACTGGCACCCCTCACCTGTTACACAGCAGAACAGCGCATATGTTCTTGCTGATAAAATCTGTCAGGCACTTGGTATGGAGTCAAGCCAGATTGGTCTGAATGTTGCCGCTGACGCTGTTTTCTCATCTGAAAACGATGATACTGCGAATATGTCAGCTTACTATTCCGAATGGGATAACTCCTATCACATCACAACCGTAGACGGCGGCGATAAAATAGAGTCCATACAGGCATTTGTAAGCGGAATTGACATTAAGAAAAACGGCAAGTACCAGAAGAATGAAAGCTCTATCAAGTTCCAGGATGTTCAGGACTGTCTTGTGCTGGGTACCAACTGTTTTTCCACCCAGACATCCTATGA
>CALFMA010000181.1 GCA_937880065.1 uncultured Ruminococcus sp. | reverse complement strand
AGCCTGTGGCAGAGGAAATTCCCGAGGAAGCCGAAGCCGTGGGAACGTCAAAGCTTGCCAATGTGAAGCCGCCTATTGCGAATTTCGGCGATGTTATCGGCTCATTCAGCGGCGGTGAACTTATAAAAAATCCCACCACAGGCTCATGGCAGACACATAACGGAACTGACCTTTCCGCTGAGGTAGGCACAGAGGTCTATGCGGTGTCAAATGGCGAAATTACCGAGGTTACAAAGGATTCAATCTGGGGCGTAACTGTAGTCCTCGACCACCACAACGGCTATGTCACACGCTATTGCGGACTTTCCGACAGTTTATCCGTTCAGCAGGGTGATATGCTCGTAAGCGGCGATTTAATCGGAACTGTGGGAGATACCGCCGATATTGAATCGGCTCTTGCCCCTCATCTTCATATCGAAATGCTCCACAACGGCAGCTATATTGACCCAATGGCGGAGCTTAAAAAGTAAAACTTTCCCCTGAAAAGGGGTACATACAACGGAGTGATAATGTGAATATATCATCAGAATTGATTAAAGAAACAACTGAAAAGGCTGAACTCAGCCTGCGTAAAAAGTTCAAGAAAAGCATTTGGTGCAAGTTTACCAAGAGCATTAACGAATATGACCTTGTACAGCCAAATGATAAAATTGCCGTGTGTATATCGGGCGGCAAGGATTCTATGCTTATGGCAAAGCTTTTTCAGGAATTGAAAAAACACGACAAATTCCCCTTTGAAGTTGTTTTTCTTGTAATGGACCCCGGCTATAATGAGGAAAATCGCCGCAGAATTGAGGAAAACGCCGCAAAGCTGTCAGTTCCGATTCATATTTTTGAGTCAGATATTTTCGGCTCCGTTGTACATATTGAAAAAAATCCCTGCTATATCTGTGCAAGAATGAGGCGTGGCTACCTCTACAGCAAGGCAAAGGAGCTGGGCTGCAATAAAATTGCTCTCGGTCATCATTTTGACGATGTAATCGAAACTATCCTTATGGGTATGCTCTACGGCGGTCAGGTTCAGACTATGATGCCGAAGCTTCACAGCACCAATTTTGAGGGAATGGAGCTTATTCGCCCTATGTATCTCGTCCGTGAGGCTGATATAAAGCACTGGTGTACGTATAATGAACTGGAATTTATCCAATGTGCCTGCAAATTCACCGAAACCTGCTCAACCATTCACGAGGACGGCAGTTCCGCTTCAAAGCGTATGGAAGTGAAATCCCTCATTGCGGAACTGAAAAAAATTAATCCGCAGGTTGAGAAAAATATTTTCAGAAGCGTGGAAAATGTCAATCTCAACACGATTATCGCATACAAAGACGGTTCGGGAACTCATAATTTCCTCGACGACTACAACAATAAGGGTTGATATGCGGAAATATTACATAGACAATTTGCGATGGATGTCGCTTTTGTGGCTCATACCCTACCACACGGCAATGGCTTGGAATGTGTGGGGGGAACCAAATTACATCTTCTTTGAGAAAAATAAACTCATAAGCAGTATTGTCGTTTTTCTCAGTCCCTATTTTATGCCCCTGCTTTTTCTCTTGGCAGGAATAAGCACGAAATATGCTCTGCAAAAGCGTAATTTCAAGCAATATCTCGTAGAAAGAGTGAATAAGCTGATTATCCCCCTTTTGTTCGGAACAGCTGTTCTTATGCCGATTTTGTGCTATTTTGGCGATAAGTTCAACTGCGGTTACAAGGGCGGATTTCTCTCTCATTATGCCGTATTTTTCACGAAATATACGGATTTGACAGGTGCTGACGGCGGATTTTCATTTGGGCAGTTCTGGTTTTTGCTGTATCTGCTGATTATTTCCCTTGCAGCTGTGGGAATATTGAAAATTGCCGAAAAATTTCCCATAAAAAAGCCTGTTTCATTTCCCGTTGTGCTGTTTTTAGGGCTTCCTCTGCCGATTTTAAGCGAAATTCTCTCCATAGGCGGAAAAAGTCTTGCGGAATATCTGTACATATTTTTGGTGGGATATTTTGTATTCACCGATGAAAAAGTGACAGATTCCGCACAAAAATACTGCCCAATTCTGCTATGTGCAGGGTTAGGAGCATCACTTCTCAATGTTTATCTTTTTATATGGTCTGATGAAAATTTTAACACGCTCAATACCATTGCAAAATATATTTCTGAGTGGTTTATGTTAATTTCATTGATAGGGTTTGCAAAAAAATATTTCAATTTCAATGGGAAAATTTCCCGCTATCTGAAATCAAGGTCATTTCTCTTTTACATTTATCACTTTTTATGGGTAGTTCTCATTCAATATCTGCTGTATAATTTCGTTGGAAATAACACGGCTGTTTTATTCATTGGTACATTGCTTCTTGCATACCCAGCAACTTTTGTTTGCTGTGAGATAAGTTTGAGGATTCCGCTGTTGTGTTTTCTTACTGGGATAAAAAAATAAAAAGTAACACAAAAAGTATTGCATTTTGTGTTATAATATGATATAATATAGGTGGAAGGAGATGAGCATATGCTATTTGAATGGGACGATGAAAAAAATCAGATAAATATAAAAAAACACGGCATTGATTTCGAAACTGCCGCACGAGTATTCGCTGATGAAAACAGACTCGAACTTTTTGATGAGTTACATTCAGATTTTGAGGATAGGTATATAACAATCGGAATGATAAATAATGTTGCATATATCGTTATGGTTGTATATACTGAACGAGATAACGCAATAAGGCTCATATCCGCCCGTAAAGCAACAAATCAGGAAAGGAGAATGTATTATGACTATTCGCAAGGAAATTGATTTTAATAAGCCCCTAACTGACGAACAGAAAAAAACGCTTGAGGCTCTTGAAGCAAGACCAGTTGTTCCCGATGATGATTGCCCCGAGCTTACTGCTGAACAATTATCACAGTTAAAAAGAATTTCCGCTGAAAAAAGAGAAGAACGCTGTAAACAAACTGTCACAATAAGATTATCTCCTCAGGCTCTGGCTAAAGCTAAATCCCTTGGTAAAGGCTATACGTCTGTTTTAAGCCGTATTCTTGAAAACGCTCTCAATGATATTGATATTATCAAGCGTAATTTATAAAAAAACGAGTGGCACGCCACTCGTTATTTTTTTGATTCAATTACAAGAACAATTCCCGAATTAATCCGCAGATACGCTTTATCTGCCGTTATTTCGTTGCTTACACCGATAGGATAGCCCATTGTCATTTCATAGGCTTCAAGGGGATATTTTACCCCTTTAAGTTCCCCGATTTCAGCCTTTTCCGTCAAGGCAAAAATCGAGAAATACCAGTCGTTTTTACAGGTGAACTCATACTCCCCTGTTCCTCGGAGGGTAAGCACATTATCAGCGTCACAGATTGTCATTTCACAGCCCTTTTCATAAGCGAAAATCAGCGTCTGAATATTGGCAAAACTGTGGTCAAATCTCGCTCCAAGTCCGCCATACAGCTGAATTTCCCTGTATCCTCTTTCAAGGGCAATTCTCACCGCTAAAATGGTGTCGGTATCGTCCTTTTCGGGAATACTTCGGTGAATTTCCACATCTTCGGGCAATTCTCCCGTATAGGAATCGAAATCACCAACGATTAAATCGGGGACAATTCCAAGGCTCTCGGCTATGCGTAATCCGCTGTCGGCACATATTATAAGTCCGCTTTTTTCTCGGATTTCACGGGGATTTATAAAATCCGTGCTGCTTATTCTGCCCCCTGCAAAAATAGTGCAGATACTCATTTCAACTCCCACTCCTTGAGCTGTTTTGCTTCCTCATACATTGCACAATAGCTTTCGTGGCGAATTTTCGGGATTTCCCCAGCCTCCACCGCTTCAAGGACAGCACAGCCCTTTTCACAGGTATGGGAGCAGTCACGGAATCGGCAATTGTCGGTAATTCCCTCAAATTCACGGAAACAGCCTGCCAGTTCCTCCTTGCGGATTATGTCATAGCGAGCCGTTTCAAAGGTGGAAAATCCCGGGGTATCGGCTATATATCCGCCGCCTTTAAGCTTATATAGTTCAGCGTGACGTGTTGTATGACGTCCTCTGCCAAGTTTTTTGCTGATTTCCCCTGTGGGAATATTAAGCGTTGAATCCACCGCATTGAGCAGCGTTGACTTGCCTGCTCCCGAATTTCCCGTAAAGGCACTTATTTTACCTCTGAGAACCTCTCTGACGGCTTCTATGGAGCTTTCATCGGAATAGTCAACTTCCATTACCTTAATGCCAATGCCGCCGTAAACAGCCTGCAAATCGCTGCTGTCGCCTAAGTCGGTTTTTGTAATTACTACAACAGGCTCAATGCCCTTGTATTCCGCAATTGCTATAAACTTGTCAAGTATGAGATAATTTGGACTGGGACTAACTGTTGATACAATAAAAATAAGCTGGTCAAGATTAGCAAGAGGTGGTCTGATGAGATAATTTTTCCTCTCTCCGATTTCGGAGATTACTCCGCCGCTGACAGTTACCCTGTCACCGACAGAGGGACTTATCCCTTTGCTGCGGAATATGCCCCTTGCTTTACACTCAAATATGCCGTCAGGGGACTCTACTGTATAGAGTCCCCCTAAGCATTTCAATATAATTCCGCAAGTGGAAGTATTACTTACCACCACCATACATAGGAATGGCTGCCGTCTTCAGCTTGCACCCATTCGCCGTTAACACCGTCTTCGTACCACTTCCATACGTTGTCAACCCATT
>CALFMA010000180.1 GCA_937880065.1 uncultured Ruminococcus sp. | reverse complement strand
CACGGCAGTCAAAGGCAGAAAGCCGATTTTAAGCTATGTAAAGGGAGTTGTGGCAGCTGCTTGTGCAGTTGGTGTACTCAGTAATGTTATAAGTTATTCTTCTTACGGTGAAAATATATATACTCTTGTTGTAAAAAATGATGACAAAATTCATTTTGATTTTTTCAGATCTGATGTAAATTCAAGTGATTCGTTTGAGTATGATTCATATGGTGTGAAAAAATTCTATGAATGTCTGGGACTGAAAATTGAATCGCCCATGTATTTCCCAGAGGGATTTGAAATTACTGAAAAACGGATTAGCGAGCAGCTTGTAACCGTTAGTGACGGAAAAGGGCAGGTTGACATTTCTTTTATGCCGCTTCGTAGAGGGCTGACCGTTGACGGCGTTAATCCAAACGAATCTATTATACACGTAAACGGACACATTGCCACTTATATAAACGATGAAAATGCAGATTGGCTTATTTACAAATTTGATGACATTGTTGCTATTTACGATTTCCAGTATCTCAGCGATGAGGAAATCGACAAAATAATATCATCTATCGAATAAAAAGGAGGTTTATCCATGAGAAAATTATTATCTTTGCTTGCATCTCTTGCAATGCTCACCACTATGTCACCTTTTTACACCGAGGGAACAACGGATAATTATGTCGATTTGAACACGCTTGCTGATAGTTTAGGAGCTGATACTGATTATTTGAGTGTTGTAAATTACGAACATGGATTGGACAGACCTGACCCTGCGGATGTATATTTTGATTATCTCAGCAAATGCACTCTGCTTGAGGGTGCATATTATCCCAGAAGTTTTTACTGTACTGCGGTTATGTCAGGTTCGGATATGGGCATATCGCTTTTGGAAATCCTCTCACATAACGGCGTAATTTCGCCTTCTGATATTCAGCAGGGGGCAGAGAGTCTGTCAGAAATCACATTAAATGAGGAAATAGATAAGGTTATCACAGCATATCAGGCAACTCAGTGCTATACAGAGTTTAACAACTATAAAGAGTATCTTGTAGCTTCTCAGACTTATGAACAACAGGTTGAAAGCCTTATTTCTACGGCTGAAAGATGTATGAAAAATGACAGATATTTTCTCATTACAATTCATGGCTATAAGATGAATCATGCCGTATGCGGAATCGGAATTGCAGAGGGCGAATGGGAATGGAACGGAAAAAGCTATGATAAATGTATACTTACCCTTGATTCCAACAATGCGGACAATGAGGGAAATGCAGTTGGATTCCGTGAAGAATCGTGTATATATATCAATTCCAAGACAAAGGAAAGCTGTATTCCTGCCTATGACCTTGATATGTCCGATGAGCCTGCATATGCAGTAATTGACGATGATTCAATGCTTAATTTCAAAGGAGCAATCAACCCCTCTGTTGAAATCAGCGAGGATAAAGATGATATAACTCATTTTGCTTTTCTTGATACAGAATATATCTCAGCATACAGCGTAAAGAATGGGGTTAAAACACCCATTGCCAAGCCTGCTTATGGCGGATTGAATGGACCGATTGCCGTGACTGATGTTGATTATATTCATATTGAAATGGAGAGAGAATATAATCGTTTTCTGAATTTCAGATATATCAACACAGACAGGTGGATTGATGTAGAGCTTGAGGACACTATCAATCGAACCCATGCAGAGTTTTATGGTACTGTTGATATAAGCGATGATATGATAAATATAGTCAATGAGGGGGATTCGCCTATTCATTCCCATTTGCAGATACGTATGAATGAGGGTACATATAATTTTTCGCCATATTTCCTGTGGTATGTAAATGGTGATGTCAACAAGGATTTTGCCATGGAAGTTGTTGAAAATGGTATACTTTTAAAAAGCAGCGGAAAGATTGAAATGTCAGTTATGCCACAGCGTTTTATAACAAGTCTTGACGGAGAATTGCAGTATGATGAGTTCGGTGTTATAACAGACTTTGCTTCTGTCGGTAATTCTCCTACTGACAATGATATTCTTGTAACACTTGATAACGAGCAGAAAGTAGTTTTCTATGTTGATGAAAATAATGACGGAAATTATGCCGCTGATATGCGAAAGGTTGATTTGACAGGGGGAAGCCCATATCATATAATTTCTGACAATAATGTTCTTGTTACTGTAAACGAGGAACATAGACTTGTGTGCTATATCGACGATAACAACGACGGTATATATGATTCTCCCGTTCAGAAAGGCGACGCAAATTATGACGGAGTTATCAATGCTTCCGACGCAAGTGCAGTTCTTGCACAATATGCAAAGCTTTCCACATCTTCTGAAAATATCGGTTCTGATACTCATACAATGGATTTCGACAGCAGCGGAATTGTAGATGCCACAGATGCTTCAATGATTCTCGCACATTATTCAGATGTTCAGACAAGTTAAATAAAAAACAAGTCCCACGGAAATCTGTGGGACTTGCTGCGTTATATTTTTTAATCCAAATCATAATCAAAATCCGCATTTTCGAAATTGCGGTTTTTTAAATCTTCATCGGAAATGAGCCAGAAAATATTCCATAAACAGCCAACATAGTAGTTGTATTGAAACAGCAGATGTCGTTTATCATCAACATAGGGAATATTTCCGCCTGTAGGATAGCCGAACAATTTGTTTCGTTTGTAGTAAAGACAATCAATATCATAATCGGGAGCAATTTCGCATAAGTTGTCAAATTCGCCGCAGTCAAGAACATCACCAAGGGACTTATAGTCTGCGGTTTTCTCAAATATTACAGCCTTTTCCTCAAACGCTTCTTCAAAATATTTTGTGTAATAAGGCACAGGGGGCGGAGTTCGCTTTAATGCCGACAAATCGCCGTTATACCATATTACTTTGTGATAAGCGGAATTTTCGGGATTATCCGCAACACTTTCCACCCACTTATTACTTTCGTGAATTGGCATAACCTCGCCGCTCCAGAAAAAATACAATATGCCTGTGTGGGGGAGTTTGTTTTCATCATCTGCCTCGGCAATATCCGCAAGATTAATCTGAGCTACAAGCTGCATTGCCGATTTTTCATATCGTTCTGTAGTTTCCCCACGCTTGCAGGTATAGCCTGACATAGTGGGATATGGAATTTCAGGCGGCAGGTCGGGAAATCCTCCGAATTTGCTTGCTCCTATTGGAGTTTCGCCCTCTTTTGTGCATATTTTTACAGCACTTTTTCTGTAAGGTCTGATACTTTCCGCAATGTCGGAATATCCCTCATTAATGAGATAATCAATTAATTCAATTTCAGGTGTTTTCATTTTTTACTCCTATTTTAGAGATGCCCTTAAAGATTATACCGCACAATTTTACGTTGTGCGGTATTTTCATAATATTTGCGTAATTAAAGTTCCCAATCATCGCAAAGGCGGTTGATAGCCTCGGTAAGCTTACGCATATCGGCATTTGCTCTGCCGTCTGATGTCTTGATAAGGCGGCTGAGTCTGTCTGCGGCATCTACCAAATCTCTGAATGTGGGGCTGAGATTTGCACCCGATGATGTCTTTTTTCTGACAATTGGCTTAGGAATAGCATCATAGGTGATTTCGCCCGAAATAAGGTCGAATTCCGCACCGCTGTATGGAGCGTAGGTATCTGCACCAAGTTCCTCACGAATACGCTGTGCAAGGCTGTCAGCAGAGGGAGCGTCACCGTGATTTATGAAGTACTTTTTAACTCCCGAAACAGCCTTTGCCCAATTCATAAGACCGTCAACGTCAGCGTGACCGCTTACGCCGGGGAGCTGTAGAATTTCAGCTGAAACATTAATAGTTTCACCGAAAAGCTTGACAGTTTTCGCACCCTCAACAAGGCTTCTGCCGAGAGTATTTGTGGACTGATAGCCAACGAAAAGGATAGTATTTGCCGCACCCCACAGATTATGTTTAAGGTGGTGCTTGATACGTCCTGCCTCGCACATACCGCTGGCGGAGATAATAACCTTTGGACGTGCATCAAAGTTGATAGCCTTTGATTCGTCGCTTGAAACTGCACGAATAAGTCCCTCGAATGAAATGGGATTTATGCCCTGTCTGATATAGCTGAGAGCTTCTTCGTCATAGCAGCTTTCACGGTTGCTTATGAAAATATTTGTAGCCTCAATAGCAAGAGGGCTGTCAACGTAAACAGGGAAATTATCGTGTCCCTTTATGAGATTAGCGTCTTTAATCTGACGGATAAAGTAGAGCATTTCCTGAGTTCTGCCAACTGCAAAAGAGGGGATAATCACATTTCCCCCACGGTCAAAGGTACGCTGTAAAACCTGAGCAAGAGCTGTTACATAGTCGGTAGGGCGATTGTGTCTGCGTTCACCGTAGGTTGACTCCATAACCACATAATCAGCCTTGTCGACATACTGAGGGTCACGGATAAGAGGCTGTTCAATATTTCCGATATCACCTGAGAATACAATTGAACGAGTTTCGCCGTTTTCGGTCATAGTTATGACAATGCTTGATGAGCCGAGGAGATGACCTGCATCACGGAAGTAAACGGAAATTCCCTCGCAGATTTCATCTGTTACATCATAGGGGTGGGGAACAAAAAGGCTTATAGCACCAATTGCATCGTCCATTGTGTAAAGTGGCTTGTAATCGGGGTCGCCACGGCGTTTAGCCTTACGGCTTCTCCATTCAGCTTCAAATTCCTGAATATGTGCGGAATCCCGGAGCATAAC
>CALFMA010000179.1 GCA_937880065.1 uncultured Ruminococcus sp. | reverse complement strand
AGCAGATGATATGCATAGCTGCTTTTTCTCAAAAGGGGTTTTTAGAGATGCCCTTAATAAAGACAGATGTATCGCAAAGGTCAGAAATGCAGGAATAACTGTGGCTGACGGTGATATTATTGTGACAATAGACAGCGATAATCGTATGACAAAGGGAACGCTGAAAGAGATAGCACATCTTCTGAGTACATGCAAATATATCGGAGGTGGTGCACCTATCCGCTTTGAGAGATATTCTTTTCCGCTGTATCTCAATGATTTGCTGTGCAGAATGTCTTTCGCTGTCACAGGACTGTACTGCGGTATCTTTTGGGCTGAAAAATCTACTTTTCAGGCAATCGGCGGATTTGTGGAAAAGAAAGCTATGGAAGACGTTGCAACTGCCAAAGCATTGAAAGCATACGGTAAGCGTAAAGGAAAGAAATATACTGTTCTGCGTAAAAACACACTTATCAATTCAACAAGGAAATATGATGATATGGGCGACTGGCTTTATCTGAAACTGATGTTAGATAACATTGGTGTATTTATCAAATCCGCACTTGGTAACCGAAGCGGGCTTGACAGACTGTTGGATGAACTATTCTACGACTATAATAAATAAGGGGAAAACAATGGTACAAATGAAAAATATCGTGAAAAATGCAATCTTACTATCACTTGCGGCTATATTGCTGATTGCTGCACCGACAAAAGCACTTGCAGCGAATAAAGTTAACGTGTTGAATGATACTGAATGGAATTCATTCATAGAAGAAAAAATAGAACAAGACAAAACTCCTGGACTTGCCGTTGCCGTGGTAAACGGCTCGGATATTGATTATAAAAACTGGGGATATGCCAATATTGAAGAACAAACTCCCGTGACAGAGAATACTGTATTCGGTATCGGTTCATGCTCAAAGGCGTTTACTGCGTTAGCAATATTTTTATTGCAGGAGGAGGGGAAGCTTTCTATAGAGGACAGCGTAACTGACTATCTGCCGTGGTGGAATGTTACTTGGGAAGGACAGCCGCAGGATACGAAGATATGGCAGCTTCTGGAGCATTGTTCGGGTATTCCAAATTCAACTATGATGCATTACGCTGTTAATGACAGCACACCTTCCAATGAAGAATTAGCACACATTGCTGAAAATATCGAGCTTGCATATGAGCCAGGAACTATTTTTGAGTACTGTAACCTCGGTTATAATATTCTTGCATATCTAACAGAAACAGTCAGCGGTGTATCATTTGAGGAATATGTCACAAATGAGATACTGCAGCCGATTGGAATGACAAACAGCGGCTATCATATCCCGACTACACAGGGAAACCGTTGGTTCTTCCGAAAACTTCTGCCGTATGATGAGCCTGAATTTGTAATGTCATCAGGTGACGGCGGTTTGCGTTCAACACCTAAGGATATGACTCTATGGATAGAAGCTCAGCTTGGACATTCAGATTTGCCCGAAAAGCTTGAACGTGCAATCGCAGCTTCACATGAAACTCCCGAAGCATATGAGGTTAAATTGGAAAATGGTGTAGTGCAGTACAACGGATGGCTGTGTCATGATGGTTATCGTTTTCATACAGGTACCAATACTAATTTCAGTTCCTTTATGATGTTTTCAGCAACTTCAAATGGGTCTCTGTGACCATCAAGCCACACTCGTCCTAAAAGATTTATAACACCAATTTTGTATGCACCTTTATCAATTACCATTTGTGCTGTTTCTTCATCAAGAAGCGAACAGTGTTCCATACCATCGATACCATATTGTAATAAGATAATCAAAAATCTCTCGTCTTTTAAGAGAATGATTACCTCCAGTAATCATATCGGCACCACTTGTAAAGATATGTTCACAAGAATTGGGTAGCATTCCGTTTCCAATAGCAGAATTTTCACCATTTACAATACAAATATCAATATTATTTTCTTTTTTGAATTCAGGAAGTCTTTTGCGTAGGAAATCACAACCAGACTGACCGACAACATCTCCTA
>CALFMA010000178.1 GCA_937880065.1 uncultured Ruminococcus sp. | reverse complement strand
CTCTTTCACCTCGCCGCAAAATTCAAATTTATCGGTCTGTTAATTATAGCACGGATGACATATCAAGTCAATGACATAAGTAACGCAAAGCCACTCCAAAAGCCGAAACCATGCACGAAAAGCTACAGCGGTATCAGGAAAAAGCTGACAGGCAGAACGCCAACCGACCTTACCGAAGCAGAGATAAAGGGGCGAGATAATCGCCCCATAACCTCAAAAACAGCCCTATCCACACACATAGTGGATAAGGCTGTTATAAATTCATAATATGCGTAAAACTGAAAGTTTACGGTTCTCTATAAATTGCAATTATCTCTCAATGTTTATTTGAAATTCTTCTTCCGTCAGCATATCCCTATCTGTACGTTCACTACATTTTTTACATCGCATGAAATGAAAGGCAGATGAATATCTGCGATGCCACCCAACTGGAAAGAAAATATGGTTATCTTCCCCTGGAATTAAAATATGTTCGGCTATTGTTTCAAAGCACCTGCGGCAAAGCCATTTTTCATGATATTTTACATCGGTATAGCTTTCACCAATTTGGATACAAAGAGAAGAATACCAACGACCTTTGTAGAGAAATATCGTTGGAAACAGATGTTTATCAAAATGTTGTTCTGCTACGTCAATGTTGTACTGAAAAGCTTCCACATAAACATTGGGCAAATTTAATTCCCCCATGAGATTGGTGTCGGACAGCAGGAGTTTCGCATTTTCAGGGGTAAAAATATATGTTTTCACCCCTTCTATTTTTACCTCTTCCTTTGCATATTTCATACATTACCTCTATAAACTTCAAATTTATCGGTTTATCTGATTTTTTTATATTATACCATATCCACCCAAGAAGTTCAATCATAGTAGCAATAAAAAAGCCGTACTCGGTATCTTCCGAATACGGCGATATAATAAACTGTTTGATTAATTGGAATAATGCATTAAAAATAGTTGACCAGTAAAATTACAATACTCGTAGCTATCATTACAATACCGACCACACGGTTCAATGTTTTTGCGTTGGCTTTGTTTGCGATTTTCGCGGCAATTCTTGCCCAGAGCAACGTAAATACAACGCACAATATAAGGCAAAGAATATCAGGGACTCCTCCTATCATAAAATGGCTGATACCTCCGGTAAGGGCGGTAAACGCCATAATAAACACGCTTGTGCCGACCGCCAGATGCATTGGATAACCGAGGAAAGAAGTCAGGACGAGCAACAACATCATTCCGCCGCCTGCACCTACAAAACCACAGATAAAGCCGACGAATATGCCGCCGACGATTGCCTTGATTAATCTGCTTTTAGGAGAGCTTTCTTCAAGTTGCTCTCTTGTTTTATTGACAGGCTTCAGAAGAAATCGAAGTCCGATGATAATGAGCGCTATCTGCATTGTGCCGCTCATAGTCTGCTCAGGCAGAAAGCTTGCAACGAAGCTTCCAACCATTGTTGTGATAAGTACGCTTACGAGTAATGGCAAACTGTTCTTTACATCCAAGTTTCCGCTTTTCTTGTAGGTGTATGCACTGACAAGGCTTGCCAAAACATCGCTGATAAGACCTATGCCGACTGCATCATAAGCAGGAACTCCCAAAAATGTTATGAGCATAGGTCCTATAACTGCTGCAGCGCTCATGCCTGCAAAACCTGTTCCTATGCCTGCTCCTGCACCTGCAATAAAGCATACAAGTACTCTGATTAAAATATCCGCCATAATGTATCTCCATGCTATCATTTTTCAATAAAAATATTATATCAAAGCGCTGGCACTATGTCAACGCCAAAAACAAAGCCACTTGTGACACAACGTCAAAGTGGCTTTTAATACTTCTATACAGCTTTACAACGTCGGCATAATTTCCTCAAGTTCTTCACGACATTCGATGAAAATTCTGCCAAGCTGAGGGTCGAAATGCTCGCCCAAATCCTTTTCAATTATCTCAAACGCCTCGTCAAATGTAAAGGCTTTTTTATAACATCTCACGCTTACAAGTGCGTCAAACACGTCTGCAAGTGCCATAATTCTCGCTTCAAGTGGAATATTCTCCCCTGAAACGCCCTGCGGATAGCCCCTGCCGTTATACTTTTCGTGGTGATACAATGCAACATTCTTTGCAATCTCCACAACATCGTTGTCATAGAAATATAAGCCCGGAACAGCATAATTAGACTTTGGATTCTCGGGTTTTTCTTCAATGGAAAGACAGTTGCCTTCCTTGTCAAATTCTGCCACACCATAACGTTCAGGATCACTTACCCAATATCCGAAAACGGTAGCTTTATTTTCTTCATCTGCCGCACGTACGGCTTCCTTCAACATGGCAGAAAAACCGTTACCATGGAAAATATTATCTCCTAAAACCAAACATGCTGAATCATTGCCGATAAACTTTTCTCCAATAATGAATGCTTGCGCCAATCCATCGGGTGAAGGTTGTTCGGCATATTCAAAATTAACACCATAATCACTACCGTCACCTAATAAACGTTGGAAACCAGGCAAATCATGTGGAGTGGAAATGATAAGTATATCACGAATTCCAGCCAACATAAGCACTGAAATAGGATAATAAATCATGGGTT
>CALFMA010000177.1 GCA_937880065.1 uncultured Ruminococcus sp. | reverse complement strand
TGCAATACTCAATACTCCCTATCCGTATACTTAATCTGCAATCTAACCCTATGAAAAGCATCAATCCATACGCTGAAATTGCTTCGAGGAAATAGTTCCCAGAAGTGTTCTATAGCCTTTTCCTTTGCTTTTTTAACACCGTTTTCAGTCATCATTTCAAGAGTGGCGATGTCCTTAATTGTCATTTCTTCATAGCCGAAAGCACCATAGCAATGTCCAAGCAGACTTTTATCCTTATCGGAAAGCGAATCGAATATCTCTTTAAAATACTTGATGCAGTACCGCCTGTGAACGAATTTATGAGGATTACAAGCTGTCTTATCTACCATAATTTCAAGGTCGTAAGGATCGTCTTCCTCTGTTTCCGTAAGGTCGTTGATGTAACAGGATTTCAAATCATATCCGAGGTGTTTACCCAGTTCTACAGATGTGATGTTCAGCTTCTTGCATATTTCATCGTCAGAGTATCCGTCAAAGTGCATCAGCTTTGCATCAAGGATTGTGTCCATTTCCTGCTTTGACAGCGACAGATTTCCGATGTTCTTCTCAATGTATCTATGCATCGCTCCGTGAATAAATGGCTGCGCATAAACATGGAACGGGCTTTTCTTCGGATCGTATGTATTTTTCTTTATCAGTTTTAACACAGCAAGTCTGCCTTCCTGTTCAAGGTCGGATATTGCATCGTTCAGCTTGTATCTGCGGCACAGCTTTTTAGCCTGTGTATGTATAATTCCTTCACAGCTGTTAAGTAATTCTTCTCTTGTCATTTTACCCCTTTCGGACGTCCCTTTTTCGGCGGTGTTATTCCGCATTGTGTGTATAAATTCTTTGATTTAAGCAGTTCTTCAAGTTCATTATTGCTGTACTTCGGAGAGGTTATAGCAACATGATATATGTCATAAGCCTTGCGGATAAGCTGTTTTTCCTGTTCTTTGGTAAGCGTTCCACGCTGATAACATTTCTCAATTCTCTTTACACATCTTCTGTAAGAAAGATACTTTGGATTTGTTGCGTTTTCTTCTTTACGTCGGATTTGTTTATATGCAACCTGACTGCATGTGAATTTAGGATTTTCAAGTGACGGTTTATCACAATATATTGTGCGATAGCCTCTTGTCATAAGGAAAAATCTGTTGCATTGCTTACAGCGTCTGGGATGATGACCTTTCATAAGTCCTTTGAGAAAATCCATTTTTGCTACAGCTTGCAAATTGTCAGTCTTGTAATATTCAGCGATGCAGTATTCCTTACTGTCTTTTGATTTCGGCATAGGGATATATTGCAGAAGAACAAAATCCTCCTGTGTGTACATAAGTCCGTCTTTATCATCAGGACTTGCAATGAGATTTTTAAACTGCGGCTCGTTCATAAACATACTGTATGCAAGTGAAAAGCTATGACTGTCAAGTGTTTTTAAGCCTGCAAGAATTACATCTGCAAAGTTTATGATTGTACGTGCAAAAGCAACTGCATCTTCAAAATAGCCTGTTATAATATCTACCAGTTCAAGATAACAAAGCCACGCAAAATTATACTCCTCCGAATTGTATTCAAGCGATGAAAACTGTTCTATGTAGTTTTTATCAATAGGATTGAGCAGCACTTCAAAGATTCTGATTTCACGCAGCATATCAATCATATCACATACTGCGTTGTGAATTTCAGTCCATTCGGAAAATGTCGGCAGTTTAATTAATCTGTCGGCGGCAAGCTCAAGCTTACGCTGTTTATCCGTATGCAAAATGTGTCTGTAGAATAAATGTTCAAATCTGTCTATTCCTGCAAGCTGTTCAATTTTGCTGTGCAGCGGTCTGATTTTATTAATTTGTTCCTGCGATATATTCATAAGAGATAAAGACAACTCACCGAGCAGAAACTCCTGTCTCATTACTTCGATATGCTTATCCTTGATGTAAACGTGTATATATCCTTGCATAGCTGTCCTCCAAAAATTTATCTTATGATTTTATTATACCACTTATTTTTCTCTTGTCAACACAAATGTCGTAAACATCAAAAAATATATGTCTCCATATTTTATACCTTTTTGAAAAATACGGACATAGAATATATGTAAGCGTTACGCACCGCAGATTTTTCTGTGGTGCGTATTTATTTTCCCCAACACAGCCGACACAAATTATTCAGTCGAGGTGATGTACGTTTTTAATTTTGCTGTTGGCTGTGTGGGGGTATTATTGAGGAAAGGAGATTCAAATCAAGAAATAAAAAAGAGGAGTATGATAAAATGCAAAAGAAACTACAAACGAATACCGCTGAGGAAATACTCTCAACGGTATACAAACCAATTGAATATTTCATCGACGGACTTCTTGCACAGGGACTATATATCCTTGCTGGTTCACAAAAGGTTGGTAAATCGTGGCTTGCACTTGATATATGTCACAGTATTGCAACAGGAAGTGATGTTCTGAAAAGAAAAACTGTTCAGGGAACGTCTCTGTATCTGTGTCTTGAAGATAACTATGTACGCATACAGGACAGACTGTTCAGTATATCAGCTTTGCCAACTGAGAATATGCACTTTGCTGTAATGGCTGATACAATTGGTAACGGTCTTGAAAATCAGATTGAGGATTTCTATAATAATCATTCCGATTTGAAAGTTATTATCATTGACACGTTGCAAAAGGTGCGTAACGAAACAGAGTCAGGCTATGGCAAGGATTACAAGGAGATGTCTATACTGAAAGAGCTTGCTGACAAACTCCGAATCGCAATTGTGCTTATTCATCATACACGAAAGTGTAAAGACAGTGATCCGTTCAATATGATTTCAGGCAGTACAGGAATTAGTGGTTGTGCTGACGGAAGCATGGTACTTGCTGAAACACTCCGTGGCAGCAGGAAAGGTACACTTTACTGTGTCGGACGTGATATCGGTAATGCTGAAATAGCAGTTGAGTTTAATGAAGCTGTTATGAAATGGATTGTATCAGATGAACCACCACCGCAGAAGAGCCATGACAACATTTTTCTCTCTGCGGTTTATCTGTTCATCAGAAAGAGATTTCATTTTGTTGGTTCAGCAACAGAGCTGATTGATGAATTGAAATCAATCACCGATGAAGAATTCTTTCCGAACAGAGTCACAAGAGATTTAGTTCAGAACGGATATGAACTGAGCAAGTACGGGATTGAATTTCAGTACAAGCGAACTCATTCGGGGAGAATAATTCACCTTGATTATTATTCAGAGCGTGACGGTAGTGACGGTAAAAACGATGATAAAGTTACCGTCACGCAAAGGTGTATTGAAACGTCACAAACGTCTATACAGCGTTGATTGCGGTGCGTGTCAGTAGAAATTTCATTGCAGAGTTACCGTCACGGATTGAAGTTACTGTCACGCACAATTCAGCCGAAATTTGCCCTCGTCTCTCGCATAGGGTAATTACACCACA
>CALFMA010000176.1 GCA_937880065.1 uncultured Ruminococcus sp. | reverse complement strand
TTTGCTTTTATAAAGTTCTTTTTATATATAATTTTAGGTGTTACAAGATAATACAAAATATATCTACCGCCAAATTAGCTAACAGCTAAAAGCTAAAAAAAGATAATATCCGCCCCTACACAGATTGACGGTATACCGCAATATTTACCGCCCCATTAGCTAATGGCTAACGGCTTTTAAAAAAGCTAAAGGCTTTTTTAATTACGCATTAAAAAAGCATCCGCCTGCACATCTTCAAAGACCTAACGATGTGCAAACGAATGCTCATGAACTACCCGGTGGCAGTTATATTATTCAATTTTCAACAATTACTTGTTGAGGTTAGCCTCAATCTTGTCAAGTACTGCGTAGAGGTCAGCAGGAATGTTGCCGCCCTTAGCTGCAATATCATCGTTGTAGTATCTTCTCATTTCAGCGATTTCAGCCTTCCAGAGGTCTGTATCAACTGCAAGAAGCTTATCCATAACTTCAGATGTAACCTCATCCTCGATGCCTGTTACATTGATATCGCCCTTCTTGGGGAGGTATCCGATAGCTGTTTCGTCAGCCTCAACCTCGCCGTCACATCTCTTGATGATCCAGTCGAGAACACGCATATTGTCGCCAAATCCAGGCCAGAGGAAGTTACCCTCCTCGTCCTTCTTGAACCAGTTAACATTGAAAATCTTAGGAGCCTTATCGCCGAGCTTCTCGCCCATTTCGAGCCAGTGTGCCCAGTAATCGCCTACGTTGTAGCCGATGAATGGCTTCATAGCCATAGGATCGTGACGGAGTACGCCTACTGCACCAGCAGCAGCTGCTGTTGTTTCAGAAGATACAGCAGAACCAACGTATGTACCGTGTGTCCAGTCGAATGACTGATATACGAGAGGAGTTGTAGATGCACGACGACCGCCGAATACGATAGCAGAAATCGGAACGCCTGCAGCACTGTCGAACTCAGGTGAAATGCATGGGCAGTTAGCAGCAGGAGCTGTGAAACGTGAGTTTGGATGAGCAAGCTTCTTGCCCTCAGCTGTCCACTCCTTGCCGTTTGTCTTGATTCCTGTCCACTCTGTAGCGTCCTCAGGAGGATTCTTGTCAAGACCTTCCCACCATACTGTGTTATCAGCATTGTTGAGAGCAACGTTTGTGAAGATAGCGTTCTTCATTGTAGAAGCAAGTGCGTTGTAGTTGGACTTAGCATTTGTTCCGGGAGCAACACCGAAGAAACCGTTCTCAGGGTTGATAGCGTAGAGTCTGCCGTCCTCGCCGGGCTTGAGCCAAGCAATATCGTCACCTACTGTGAATACCTTGTAACCATCCTTGAGGTATCCCTCGGGTGGAATAAGCATAGCAAGGTTTGTCTTTCCGCAAGCAGATGGGAAAGCAGCACAAACATACTTTGTTTCACCGTCAGGCTTCTGAACGCCGAGGATAAGCATATGCTCAGCCATCCAGCCTTCCTTTCTACCGAGGTAGGAAGCAATACGGAGTGCAAAGCACTTCTTACCGAGAAGAACGTTACCGCCGTAACCTGAACCGATTGACCAGATTGCATTATCCTCAGGGAAGTGACAGATATATCTCTTCTCAGGATCAATCTCGCCTTTTGAATGGAGACCTTTAATGAAATTAGGTGATTCGCCAAGCATATCCATAGCAATTTTACCCATTCTTGTCATAATTCTCATATTCAATACAACATAGATACTGTCTGTAATCTCAATACCAACTTTGCTGAATTCAGGAAGTTTTATTTTAGAGCCTTTAGGGCCGCTGATGACCTCTTTGCTTGCACCTGTTGCAGGGGTGTAGAGATACATTGCAGCCTTGCCGGTTGAATCTTTCTTGCCAGGCTCCACAACATATGCCATAAGGTCTCCATCTTTGTTGAACTTGTATGATGCAACATTCTTTATTGTGTCAATTGCACCTGTTGCAATGTTCATCACATAAAGTTCCTTTACTTCCTCTTTCTTCTGAGGTTTCTTTGCATCTTTACCTTCATCTTTCTTCTCTGCTGCAGGCTTCTCCTTTGCAGGGGTGAGTTCGAATGCTATGTGGGAGTGAAGTTTGTCGGGAAGATTATGTGATTTGTAGTTTGCAAACTTCTCCACCTTTCCTGTCTTCACATCAATGATTGCAAGGGTGTCTTTAGGCATATCATCTTTCTTTGCCTTCTTTATTTTTGCATCCCTTGTCTGGCTGAAAAGGGGTTTGATTACTGCAACAACTTTGTTGCCGTCCTGGCTCAGTTGTGCACGTGTGGCTCTTGGGACCTCTGTCTTGAAGCCTGTGCGGACATTCTCCACTACAAGGATGGCATCACCCTCGCCAGGCGTTACGGTATACATGAGTATATCCCCGTTCTGAGGTATTGAGATGGCTCTCAGGCTGTTCCAAGAGTCATAAACAGAGTGGTCCAATGCAGGTTTCTGGGCATATGACAGAGCAACTGCAAAAAGGAGCATTAGAGTTAGGGTCAATCTCTTCATAATGGTGTATTTAAATTAAAAATTGTTTTCAAAGTCCTTTGGTTGGTAAAAATACACTATATTTGCAACTTCACAAAAGAATTGTTAACTACAAATACATATTTTAAGGTATGATTTATACTCACGAAGTACAGCACATGTGTGTTGTTAAGAAAGGTCCTAACCACGGACCTGCACCTATTCCTGAAGAGGGCAAATGGGTGAGAAGCAAAGAGATTAAAGACATTTCAGGTCTTACTCACGGTATTGGCTGGTGTGCACCTCAGCAGGGTGCCTGCAAACTTACCCTTAACGTAAAAGAGGGTATCATCCAGGAGGCTTTGATTGAGACAATCGGCTGTTCAGGTATGACACATTCAGCAGCTATGGCAGCTGAGATCCTTGCAGGCAAGACTCTTCTTGAGGCTTTGAACACAGACTTGGTTTGTGATGCAATCAATACTGCAATGAGGGAGCTTTTCCTTCAGATTGTTTACGGACGTACACAGTCTGCATTCTCAGAGGGCGGCCTTCAGATTGGAGCAGGTCTTGAGGATTTGGGTAAAGGCTTGAGAAGCCAGGTAGGTACAATGTTCTCAACCAATGCAAAAGGTGTAAGATATCTTGAGATGGCTGAGGGTTACTGTACAAGAATGGCTCTTGACAAAGATGACCAGGTAATTGGCTACGAGTTTGTTCACATGGGCAAATTCATGGAGGAGATTAAGAAAGGTACAGACGCCAACGAGGCTTTGAAGAAAGTAACCGGTACATACGGCCGTTTTACTGCTGAGCAAGGTGCTGTTAAACACATTGACCCACGTAACGAATAAGGAGGAAAGTAAAATGGCTATAAGAGAAGTAAAATTTGAGAGTCAGGACCGTAGAATGCCGCAGATTCTTGCTGCATTGAACGCAAACGGTATCAAGAGCATAGAGGAGGCTAACGAGATTTGCGAGCAGTATGGTTTGGATCCATACAAAACTTGCGAGGAGACTCAGCCAATCTGTTTTGAGAACGCCAAATGGGCTTATGTTGTAGGTGCTGCAATTGCACTTAAGAAAGGTTGCTCAAACGCTGCTGACGCAGCTGAGGCAATTGGTGTAGGCCTTCAGTCATTCTGCGTTCCAGGTTCAGTAGCTGATGACCGTAAAGTAGGTCTTGGCCACGGTAACCTTGCTGCACGTCTTCTTAGAGAGGAGACAAAATGTTTCGCTTTCCTGGCAGGTCACGAGTCTTTCGCTGCTGCAGAGGGTGCAATCAAAATTGCTGCAAAAGCTGACAAAGTAAGAAAAGAGCCTCTACGCTGTATCCTTAACGGTCTTGGTAAAGATGCCGCTATGATCATCTCAAGAATCAACGGTTTCACATACTGCCAGACTGAGTTTGACTACGCAACAGGTGAGGTAAAAGTTGTAAACAAGATAGCTTACTCAGACGGCCCACGTGCAAAAGTTAACTGCTACGGTGCAGACGACGTACGTGAGGGTGTTGCAATTATGCACCTTGAGGGCGTTGACGTATCAATTACAGGTAACTCAACCAACCCAACCCGCTTCCAGCATCCGGTTGCAGGCACTTACAAAAAAGAGTGCATGGAGATGGGCAAGAAATATTTCTCAGTTGCTTCAGGTGGCGGTAAGTACATCGGCAGCATCTTCGGTAGTAAATTCCTTTTCTGCCAAGGATTCGTAGAGCAACTTGGCAGAAGCATTGAGAGAAATGATACGAGTCATATCAGTTCCTGCTGTACCTTGGTTTACCACGATGGTTTCGCCTGCTACTTCTCGGAGCTTGTAATTCGTATTTATTTTCATTGTTTGAAAGGATTGTTGAAAAAAAGGCTGCAACGGTGTGCAGCCTTTATGGAGTTGGATTTAGTTATTTTTAAGTTGGATTTACTGTTGTTTCATCAACCTTGGTAATCTTACCGCGTTCTACGGTGATATTTCCTATTTTCACCGTATTGGTTGCTTGATTATAGTTAAACATTAAATCCACATCACTATATGTACCCGGCAATACAGGTATAAATATTGATTTAGCAGCTGTACTCAATTCACATCCTGCAATTGTTGAAGTATCATAAGCATCATCAGTACTCTTAATGTAAGGTTTTTCAGGTGTTGCTGTAAAATCACGACCCAATTTAGCACCGCTTGCATAAAGCATGAATTTATTCATAGTTGTGATGGTAGCACCTTCGGCAAGTTTGACAGGAATTTCTACTACGCCCACCAAATGGTGCATGGTGGCGATTGTACCATTGGCATCAGCAGTAAATACATCGGTAATCATTGGAATAGTAGAAAGGCCATACGGTTCATAGCGTTCAATATTCATCTTTATAACGCTCTTGCCATCTTCAACACTCAAAAAAAGGGAAGTCTGTCGTGTGTGATTCACTGCAAAGTACTGCTTTCCTGCTACCATTTTATAAGACTCAGATACAGGCTTGAAAGATTTAGAAGTCGCATCATACTTATATTCAAATTTAATAGCATCAGCATTGGCATTTTCAAGAACTACAATCTCTTCCCCATCTTCCCATGCGAACTTCAAACCGGAAGCATCTGA
>CALFMA010000175.1 GCA_937880065.1 uncultured Ruminococcus sp. | reverse complement strand
ATTTATGATATTGAAATTTCAAAGCTTTTAGAGCAGTATCTCCTGTTTATCGAGGAGGCACATATGCTGAATTTGGAACTTGCAGGGGAATTTCTTGAAATGGCTGCAAGGCTGATTTACATCAAGACAGCGGCACTTCTCCCAAAACCCGAAGAAGCTGAACAGCTTAAAAAGGAGCTTGAGGGCGAACTTATTGAGCTTTCTTTGTGTAAGCTTGCGGCGGCAGCATTGGCACAGAAAAATATCAACGGTGATGTTTTTGTTCGTCAGCCTATGGAAATTGAAGCGGATATGACATATAATCTCGTTCACGATCCGCAGGTGCTGGCTGCTGCCTATAAGAGCATTTCCGTGAAGAAAATCAAGCCTGAAAATAAGCGGATAAACATTGAAAATAAAATCAATTCCGTGGTGAAACGCCGAATTGTTCCAGTACTCACAAAGGTTGTCCATATTCTCCGTGAACTTTATGCCACAGGGGAATGTGCTATGGACAAGCTTTATGCGGGAGTTACCGACAGATCGGAGCGAGTAGCCACATTCCTTGCGGTGCTGGAGCTTACACGTTTCGGCAGAATATCCATAAGCGAGGATAATACTATAATATTTTTCAAAGGCGATAAAAACAGAGAGGGGCGTAAGCGGTGGAAATCAAAGAGAAACTCGGAGCAATAGAAGCTGTGCTTTTTGCAAGCGGCGAGCCTGTGGAACTTTACCGTCTTGCGGAATCCGTAGCAGTTGATGTGGGAACGCTTCCCTCACTTATACGGCTTCTCAACGAGCGATATGAGGACTACGGCAGCGGAATTACCATAAAAAAGCTTGAAAGCAGCTATCAGATGTGCAGCCGTGAGGAGTATGCACCGCAAATCCGACAGGTGCTTGAAACAAAAAGAAATGTACCTCTTTCCAATGCGGCAATGGAGTCATTGACCATAATTGCCTATAATCAGCCTGTTACAAAGGGATTTGTGGAAAATGTAAGAGGAGTTGACAGTTCCTCTGTTGTTAATAATTTAGTTGAAAAGGGACTTATAGAGGAAGCAGGCAGACTTGATGTTCCGGGAAAGCCTGTTGTATATCGAACAACTCCTGTTTTTCTCCGTAGTTTCGGACTTGCTTCATTGGCGGAATTGCCGCCTTTGGCTGATTTCAGGGAAAAAGACCAGCTTGAATTTGACCTTGATACTTGATATGTAAAGGGGCGATGAAATGATCATACTAAAAATTATATTATGGATAATTCTCG
Organism: uncultured Ruminococcus sp.; assembly: GCA_937880065.1. The sequence goes on along the minus strand of CALFMA010000175.1, from coordinate 5,248 downwards.
CCCTTTTGGGAATTGTCCTGTTTGTACTGATAATGCCTGCATCGGTGAGTGTAAGCTATATAGGCGGAAAAGCTGAATATAGCGTGAAATTCGCCTTTTTGCCCGTGTTCAATTCAAAGGGAAAAGGCATTGTGAATAAGCTTCTTGAATGGAAAAAGAAAAAGGCTGACTCAAAGAAGGATGACGAGGCTGAGGATAAACCGCCATTGGAGGAAAATTCTGCTGAAACTGAGGAAACAGCTGTGGAAACGGTTGCAGAGGAAACTCCCGAAGCTGTTGAGGAAGAAACTGAAATTGCAGAAGAAACTGCCGAAGAAGCTGAGGAAACTCCCGAAGCTGTCGAGGCTGAGGAGGTTATGGCTGAACTCGAACAGCCCTTGAAACCCGAGAAAACAGAACCCCTCGAAAAGCCGTCAAATAGCGGCAAACCCTCAAAAATTGACTTTATCATTGGTTTGTGGGAGGCAGCTGACCGCCCCATACTGAAAATATTCAAGGGCATAAAAATCAGCGAATTGTACATTGACTTTTTCATAGCCAACGAGGACGCATACAAATGCGCTCTCAACTACGGCAGAATAAGCGGTGCAATGTACAATATACTGGCTTGGATGAGCGTTTTGTTCAATGTAAAGCTGAAAACAATTGACATAAATCCGCTGTTCGGGCAGAAAAAAAGCCAATGGGACGTATCGCTGAAAATCAGCCTGTGTCTTATGTCAATAGTAATTGCAGGACTTCAATTCCTGTTAATATATTTATTCAGAGTGTTAATTCCAACGAAAATACAATTTAAAAGAAATGCGAGGAAATAGCTATGGCAACAGAAAAAAAGACTATAAATGAGATTTTGGGCATCTCATTGGAGAAAATCAAGGAAATGGCTGATACAAGCGCAATTATCGGCGATCCTATTACAACTCCCGACGGAACAACAGTAATCCCCGTTTCAAAGGTATCCTACGGCTTTGCATCAGGCGGCTCAGACCTGCCCTCAAAGTACGATAAGGAGCTGTTTGGCGGCGGTGCTGGTGCAGGTGTAAGCATTAAGCCCGAGGGATTTCTCGTTATCTCACCCGACGGTTCAGTTAAATTTGTAGGTATGGATTCGGGCAGCGACCCTATCAGTTCCGCTGTAAATGCAGTTCCCGGAATTGTTGAGAAAATTCAGGGCATTATTGCAAAGAAAAAGGGCGGAGCAGCAGAAGAAGCTCCTGCCGCAGATGTAACTATCAGCGATTAATAGCATAAATAGGAGCATTTCCGCATATTTTTTTGTGGAGGTGCTTTTATGAAAAGATTTGTTGCTTTTGCTGCCGCAGTCTGCTGTACATTTTGTGTGAATGTTGATGCGGCATATGCTGAAAATATCGAAATATCCGCAAAATCCGCCGTTGTAATATCTGCCGATACAGGGGAAATCGTCTATTCCGAGAATAGCGGTGAAAAGCTCCCTATGGCGAGTACAACGAAGATTATGTCAGCTTTGCTGTGCCTTGAAAGCGGTGACTTATACGAGCCTTTTGTGGTGGATTCCGAAGCTATAAAGGTGGAGGGTTCGTCTATGGGCTTGCAGGAGGGTGATATTGTCACGAAATATGCCCTTGCCTGCGGAATGCTGCTGCCCTCGGGCAATGACGGAGCAAATGCTGCCGCTGTGAAAATAGCAGGCAGCATTGAGAATTTTGCGGAAATGATGAACGACAGAGCGAAAAAACTTGGCTTGAAAAAGACATATTTCGTCACTCCGTCGGGACTTGAAGGGGAGGGGCATGGCTCAACTGCGGAGGATATGGCAATTCTCACCGCCGAAGCACTGAAAAATGACCTGTTCAGAGAAATCTGCTCCTCAGCTGCAATGAAACTTGAATACGGCAATCCGCCCTATACACGTTGGCTTAAAAATACGAATAAGCTGCTGACGATGTATGACGGAGTATATGGCGTTAAAACGGGATTTACCGATGAAGCGGGACGATGTCTTGTTTCAGCCTGTGAACGTGAGGGGAAACGGCTTATCTGCGTAACTCTCAATGCTCCCGATGACTGGAATGACCATATAAAGCTGTATGAAAACTGCTTCAAAAAGGTGAAAACCGAAAAGCTTTGTATTCCCTGTGAGATGCATGTCAGGCTTGCAGGCTCATATAAAGACGTTCTCCCTGTGACAGCAGGGGAGGATATTGCCGATTTTACGGTGTTTCAGCGTGATACTGCGGATTTCACATATACCGTGGCATCACCGCCCTTTGTCTATGCTCCTGTGAAAGCAGGGGATTTGGCGGCGGAACTGATTGTATCGGACAACGGCAGAGAACTTGAACGAATTCCGCTTTATGCGGCTGAGGACGGAGATTACAGATTACCCGAAAATGACGAAAAATCGGGAAATTTTATTACGAAAGCAAAGGATATATTTAGCAAATGGAAAAAATAAGAATTCAGAAAATGATAGCCGACAGCGGCTACTGCTCACGCCGTAAGGCTGAGGAGCTTATTTCAAAGGGCAGGGTTAAGCTTAACGGCCACCCTGTAAAGTTAGGCGATAAATGCGGATTTCACGACCTTATCACCATTGACGGCGAGCGTATTTATATGCCACGAAAGAGAAATTTTGTCTATATTATGATGAATAAACCCCGTGGCTATGTTACAACGGTTTCAGATGAACTTGACCGCCGCTGTGTAATGGATTTGCTGGAGGGCGTTGAGGAGAGAGTTTACCCAATCGGACGACTTGACAGAAATTCCGAGGGACTTCTTCTCTTTACAAATGACGGTGAATTTGCCAACAGCATTATGCACCCAAGCCGCCATATTGCCAAGACATACCGTGTAACAGTTCGCCCCGATATAAGCGATGAACAGCTTGTTCAGCTTTCAAGCGGAGTTGAAATTGACGGCAGAAAGACACTTCCTGCAAATGTTGTGGTTAAGGAAAAACAGCAGGGCAGAGTGGTTCTTCTTATAACTATCCGTGAGGGAAGAAATCGTCAGATTCGTAAAATGTGCGAGGCTGTGGGACTTGAAGTTGCAAGACTCCGCCGAATCAGCATCGGACCTTTAAAGCTTGGTATGCTTAAACCGGGTACATGGCGAGAGCTTACAGCTGAGGAACTGAGAGCATTGAGAACAGCTATCGGCAAGGAGAAATAACCCATGCTTGAGATACTGGAGAGATTTGACAACGAGGGATATGAGCATATCACAGAGGCGGCAGGTGACAGTATTGCCCACATAACCGAGGCAATGGACGGCGGAAAGGCTATCGGCTTTATCGCCTATTCCTACGAAGCCGACAGGACAATTGTCTACGATTATGACGACGGCGGCGACCTTATGCTTTGTGACGGGCTTGTTCGCTCTGTAATGTTCAAAAGTGTGCTGAAAGCCATTGAGGTTATGGAATTCAGACTTCCCGAAAAGGAAAAATTCACAAATCTTGTAAGGCTGAAATTCCTTGCAGAGGGTGAAAATATATGCGAAAAGCTCGACAGCTTTATGAACGGCTGTCAGAATTGCAAGAAAAATGCAGAAAAATAATTGACAATGGAGGGATTATATGCCCATAAGAATATCATCTGAACTTCCTGCATTTAAAACGCTGGGAGAAGAAAACATTTTTGTAATGTCTAAGGAAAGGGCGGAACATCAGGACATTCGCCCGCTTAAAGTTATAATCCTTAACATTATGCCAAAGAAAATTGAAACTGAATGTCAGCTTATGCGGCTTCTCAGTAATACGCCGCTGCAGGTGGATATTGACTTGCTGCAAATGGCATCTCATACATCGAAAAATACTTCAAGTCATCATCTTGAATCCTTTTACAAGACTTTTGAGGAAATCAAAAACCGCCGATATGACGGAATGATTGTAACTGGTGCCCCTGTGGAACTTCTTGATTTTGAAAAGGTTGACTATTGGGAGGAAATAACGGAAATTTTTGAATGGTCGAAAACTCACGTATTTTCCACACTTCATATATGCTGGGCTGCACAGGCAGGCTTGTATTATCACTTCGGTGTGCCGAAATATGAGCTTCCGCAGAAGATGTTCGGCATATTTCCACACAGGGCAGAGGTGGAAAAAAGTCAGCTGCTCAAAGGCTTTGACGATATTTTCTTTGTTCCCCACAGCCGAAATACAGAGGTTCGCCGTGAGGATATTGAAAAAATTCCCCAGCTTGAAATTCTCACAAGCTCTGAAATGGCAGGAGTTCACATCATTGCCAACAAAAACGGCAGACAGTATTTCATAACAGGCCATTCGGAATATGACCGTGATACAATTGCGGCTGAGTATTTCCGTGACATTGACAAGGGAATTGACATACAGCTGCCATACAACTATTTCCCCGATGACAATCCCGAAAATACTCCTGTATTTTCGTGGAGATGTACAGCAAATCTTATGTTTTCAAACTGGCTGAATTACTGCGTATATCAGCGTACACCATACAATCTGGACGAGCTTGAAATAAGAAGCTGGACTTGGGCGACAGATTATTAATAAAGACAGGAAGAATAAATATGGAAGATTATAATAATAACGACGATTATAATTACAATTATAATCAACAGGAAAATGAATCATACAGCAATCCCTATAATCAGTTTTATGATATGAAAAAAGGGGATAAGCCTATCTGGGCGGCGGTTACAAGCTTTGTTATCAGTATTATCAATGTTATTTCGTGCTGTTGCTGCGGATATGTTACTATAATTGCATCTCTTGTTTTCGGAATTGTTTCACTTGCAAACAAGTGGCGTGGAAAGGGTTTGGCAATTGCAGGCGTTACAATTTCGTCTATATGCCTTGTTGTGACAATTGCTACACAGATTTTCCTCGGCGGATTGAGTGCTTGTATTACCGAGGTTATATCTACTACTCCCGAATACTATGAGGAATACAAGGAAACAGGCGAAATTCCCGAAGAACTTGAAAAGTTCAACAATGATGAATATGATTGGTACTGGAAAATGACAGGAAATGATGATTTTGCTGAGTTCTATGACCAATGGATGACTATGTATGGCACTATTGCGGAAAACTCACAGTATTCCGAGGGAACTGAAAGCAGCGATGCTGTAATTGATGACGATGATTTTTTCAATAGTGACGATTTTTTCAATGATGACGATTTTTACGGAGATGAATCCTCTGAACCTGAGTTCGGAGAAACTCCTGTGGATTTATAATTTAAGGTGGGAGAAATCCCACCTTTCATTTTGTATGGAAAGGTTGCGT
>CALFMA010000174.1 GCA_937880065.1 uncultured Ruminococcus sp. | reverse complement strand
AAATAAGAGTCTTATACTAAAGTCAGTTAAAGTCAAACACAAACAAAAAGGTGATAAAAATGCGTACAAAACAGTTTAAATCAGAATCTAAAAAACTGTTTAAATCAAAAGCAAACATTCCTTTAATATACTCTATTGCTAATCCCATATTTTCTGCTCTGAAAAGATAGCTGCCCGATACAAGAATATTTGCTCCCGCTTTTTTCACTACAGGCGCTGTGGTATTGTCTATTCCACCGTCAACCTGTATATCAAGGGGGGCTGATGTCTTTCTGTTTTCCTCGGCATATCGTCTTATAGCCGAGATTTTTTCACTCATATCCATAAATTTCTGACCGCCGAATCCCGGTTCAACAGTCATAACAAGAACCATATCCACATCATTTATATATGGGAATACAGCCTCAGCAGGGGTATTCGGCTTTATGGAAACTGCCGCCTTAACGCCGTTTCTGCGGATTGCGGCTATAGTTTCAGCTACATCACTTCCGCTTTCAATATGAAATGTGATTATATCAGCACCGGCATCTGCAAAGTCGTCTATATATTTAAGCGGCTCCTGTATCATCAGATGTACATCAAGAATACATTTGGTTTTGCCCTTAATACTTTTCAAAAGCGGCATTCCGAATGTAATATTATTGACGAAAATTCCGTCCATTACATCGTAATGAATCATTTCGGCACCCGATTTTTCAATCCTCTTGATTTCTTGTCCGAATTCAAGAGGATTGGCACTTAAAACCGAAACCGATACTTCTGTAGTCATCATATTCAAATCATTCCTTTGCACAAATTATCCCTACTATAATTATATAATATTTCTCACTAAACGTCAATATGTTTTAATTGATTTTTTATTTTACTTTATTTATAATAAAAGACGCTCCAAAAAATCAGAACGTCTTTTTCTTATTAAAAACTACTCTAATTCACGCAATGCCTTTACTCTGCGAAAAATCAGGCACCACAAAACACCCGATACTCCGATAATAAAGAACATTATTGCAGCTCCCGACCCTTTTCCGGTTCCGAACAAATTTTTCAGCAGACTGATATCCGTAGCTGCCATTAACGGCTCAAATACTTTGTCAACTAAAAATCCGCCCGAAAAATAGCCAAGGGGAATCGTGAAAAACTGCAATGCATTTCTCACGGAATAGACTCTCCCTTGCATTTCCTTTGGAACATTGCTGCGGAAAATTACGTCATAATTTGCACTCATCAACGGTATTGCAATCCAGCCGAAAAATGTACCGATACACCATATAACCGTGTTATTTCCCAATGCAAAGGCAAAATTCTCAACGCTCATTGAAAGCAGCAGACAATTGCAGATAACCTTGATTCTGCTTTTCGGCTCAGGGTAAATTGTTGCTATAACACTTCCCAGCAACGTGAAAACGCCGACACAACTATTTACAATTCCGTATGCCGCCTCGTCAGCCTTTGAAAGCACCAATGCAGGCATAGTTGCACTGCAAATTGAGGCTATGAGGTTAATTCCCGACAGAAAAATTATCAGAAATAAAATTCCACGGTTATTTTTGAGATATACCAATCCGCTTTTGGCAAGCTGTAAAATTGATTCGTTTTTTTCGCTGTCCTGCTGTATTTTCGGAATTCTGATAAAAATCAGCAACGAAAAAAATGCCGCTGCAAATGTAAGCAAATCAAACATTATAACAGCTTCAATGCCTGCAAAAGCCATTACCGCCGCTGAAATTACCGGTGTGAGGATAGATACAAGAGAATTCGAGAAGTATCTCAATCCACCTGTTTTCTGATAGTGCTTTTCGGGTGTGAGCAGAGTTACTGCCACATCTGATGCAGGTGACTGCACAGAATTCATAAGACCGTTGAGGGCATTGAGAATATACAGATGCCATATTTCAAGACTGCCGTTTTTCAGCAATATCAGGGTAATTACCGTACATAAAGCGGCAAAGCTGTCACAGACGAGCATAATTGTCTTTTTATTCCACTTATCGCTTATTGCTCCCGAAAATATGCTCATTATAACATAGGGGGCATAGGAAGAAACGCTGAGCAATGCTGTTGTAAGTGCCGAACCGCTGTCCTGATAAAGCATTATTATCAAGGCAAAGCTTGTCATTGAGCTGCCCAATGATGAAAATGATTGGGTAAGCCACAGAATAATAAAATTTTTAAGTTCTTTTAAGGTTTTCATAATACCTTGCTCCTTTTCAGATTAATACAGATTAAAATTAAACCGATTCGCAAGGTATGACGGTGAAATATCTCCACGTAATCCGTCATTCCTCACGTGAAGCTGTGCAGGTGCATAACAACATTACAATCACCCCTATAAAAAATAGCGATGTACACCGCTGTATACATCACTATTATAACACGTATTAAGTAAAAGTCAATACCTTTTTAAAGCTTTTTATCAGCAGCCCCAGAACTGATACATTTCAAATACAAGAACAGTTGCAACTGCCAATACATTCCAGATGATATTGAGAATATATCGCCATGCTTTTGCCTTATTGTCAGCCTTGGAGCAAAGTGCTGTTACATCCGATACAACGGCAATTGCCGCAAATAGTGCACATATTGCAGATGCTGCCGCAAATATAATTCCAAGCGGTTTTGTAACTCCAATTGGTGAAACAAGCATAGGAATAACCGCCGCAATTGGTGCTAATTTAAAAAGCTGTGCAAGGCTGATTTGCTTTGAGCCTTTGTATGTCTTACGCTTTTTGGCAAGGACAAGTATAAATTTCACTAAGACAATTATTCCCGATGCAATCGCCATTATAACAAATACAACGATAAGTGCGATTTTCGGAATGAACATATTATCCTGAATTAAAGACATTGCCCCCATATCCGCTATCTTCGTGCCGTCGTCAAGAACTTTCACAGCTATAGTTCCTGAACCTGCTCCCTC
>CALFMA010000173.1 GCA_937880065.1 uncultured Ruminococcus sp. | reverse complement strand
CTTTCTGTAGCACGTTGGAGTTCACATAATATCCTTTGTTCTTTAGCTTAAAGCGTTTACGCCGGCAACGATTTCTGTAATTTCCTGAGTAATTGCGCCTTGACGGGCACGGTTATACTGAAGACCTAAATCGTCTATCATCTGTTTTGCATTTTTTCCTGCGGAGTCCATAGCACATCTTCTTGCCGCAACTTCGCTGGCAAAGCTTTCACGTACAGCCGCTACAATTCTGCCTGTAACATAAAGGGGAACGGCTGTGTTAAGTACAGAAAGCTGGTCGGGTTCAAAAATGATACCTGTGATGTCCGTTTTCTCCTGTGATTTTTCAAGGGGAAGAATCCAGTCAATACGTGCTTCCTGTGACATCATTGAGATATATTCCGTGCTGATTATGCCAAGACGGGTAATTTCCCCGTTGGTAAATCTTTCGCAAAGTTTCTTTGAAAGGGCAGATGCCTGCTCAAAGGAGAAATGTTCCGCAGAATATTCACCGCCGTAAATATCGCAGGCACGCTTGCCTATAGCGACAAATTCAGCCTGTGGGTATTGTCTTGAAAGTCGGAAAACATTGCTGTTATAGCCGCCTGCAAGACCTCTGTCACCTGCAATTACAATAATGCAGACTTTTTCCTCGTCCTTTTTATCAATGTAAGGACTCTGTGAACATTCACGGCAGTCGGCAAGATTCTGAATAACATTTTCAATCATTTTTGAATATTCGCCGCTTTTTGACATAGCCTCCATGGCTCTGCGGATTTTTGAAGATGCCACAAGTCCCATGGCGGTTGTAAGATGAAGTGTGGAGTCAACGCTTTTTATGCGGTTTCGCAGTTTTTTTGTATCGACGCCCATTCAACTCACCTCGTCATTCCGCTTAATACCAGTTTCAGCTCCTCAACGTCCTCATTTTCAAATGAACCCTGTTCAAAGCGGCAAAGCAGTTCATTATGCTCTGCTTCAAGCTTATCAAAGAGCTTCTGCTCGAAATTCTTGACGGATTTAACGGGAATATCATTGAGGTATCCCTTTGTAACGGCATAAACGATAGCAACCTGACAGCCAACTCTTACAGGAGAATTTCTGCCCTGTTTGAGAACTTCCACAATACGCTCACCAAGGGCAAGACGTGCCTTTGTATCAGCGTCAAGGTCACTTCCGAACTGTGAGAATGCCTGCAATTCACGATACTGTGAATAGAGAAGTTTAAGTTCACCTGCAACCTTTTTCATAGCTTTAAGCTGTGCTGAACCACCAACTCGGCTTACGGAGATACCTGGGTTTATCGCAGGCATAATACCTGCGTGGAAAAGCTCTGTTTCGGGGAAAATACAGAAATGTACCATTCTGTTTTGGATCATCGGCTTATCCTTGATCTGACAGCATGCTATCTCCACCGCAAGTGTTTCTTCGTGATCGATTGCATGAAAACGGTCAAGCAAGGTCATAAAGCCTCGAATAAGATTTTTTTCATTTTCTGCGTAAACACAAATTCCATCGGGATCTACGTTGATACTGTAATCACAGTCATCAATTAAAAGCGGTTTTGTGTTTCCAATTGAGAAAACAAATTCTTTACTTTCACAGACATTTAATGTGGAACTTTGAAAGGTAAAGTTGTACCAAAATTCTTTTATGATGATCTTGTTTAAGCAAGGATGCGCAATCGCATTGATCTCGCCCGAAAGTACTAAGCTTCCTACATTCTTGATAAGGTTCTGTGGAT
>CALFMA010000172.1 GCA_937880065.1 uncultured Ruminococcus sp. | reverse complement strand
CCTGTGGCTTGCCTACGATGTTTGAACGTCCAACAACTACGCACTTCTTGCCTGAAATGTCAACTCCTGTGCTTTCGATAAGACGCATAACTCCCGCAGGTGTGCAGGGCAGGAATGAATATTCGCCAATCATAATTTTACCAACATTTTCAGGGTGGAATGCGTCAACGTCCTTTTCAGGGGAAATTGCGTTGATAATTGCCTTTTCGTCAATGTGCTTAGGCAGAGGGAGCTGAACGAGAATTCCGTTAACTCTGTCGTCACGGTTGAGAACATTTACAAGGTCAAGAAGCTGTTCCTGTGTTGTGTTTTCGTCAAGAGCATACTCAAAGGACTGGAAACCTACAGCCTCACAAGCCTTTTTCTTGTTGTTAACGTAAACTCTTGATGCGGAATCGTTGCCAACAATTACAACTGCAAGACCTACTTTAAGTCCCTTTTCATCTCTGAGCTTTGCAGCCTCGTCTGCAACCTCCTGCTTAACTGCGGCTGATACAGCCTTTCCATCAATAATCTGTGCCATTTTAAATTTTCCTCCTTGATATATTAGCTTATATTTGCTTATTAATCATCATCTGAATCGGAATCGCTGTCGGAATCATCGGAATCCTCCGAATCATCATCAGTTCCCTCGTCATCTGAATTATCGTCATCGTCTTCATCGTCAAGTATGCCTATTTCGTCATCTTCATCTTCGTCATCATCAAGTATGCCGATTTCATCGTCATCATCGTCATCGGGAATGCCCATACCTTTCATACTCTTTCTTCTTGTTTCCTCAATGAGCATACGGGATTCTTCAGTTGAGGCATAAAGTACAAAGCTTTCGGGGTCACGCTTGACTTTGAATCCAATGATAATCTGCAATAAAACAGATACAATGAAAATAACAATTGAAAGTGCCTGTGAAACTCTGATACTTCCAATCATAAGGCTGTCTGTGCGGAGTCCCTCTACAACGGCTCTTTCAAGTCCGTACCAAGCCATATACATAAGGAGTAACTGTCCGTCATAGCGTCTTCTCTTTGACCAGAACGCAAGGAGAGCAAATCCCAGCAGACACCAGATTGATTCATAGAGGAAACAGGGGTGAACAGGGTCGCTCCATACCATTTCAAGTCCGTTTTCGTACATTGAACCGCCAACCTGCATTTCAGCGTTGATAACCTGCTGAATTCTTCCGCCTGTCATACCTAAGAATGAATTTGTATTTACGCCGAAAGCCTCCTGATTAACGAAGTTGCCCCAGCGTCCGATACCCTGACCAATGAGAAATCCCATAACCGCAACATCAAGCATGGGTAGCATCTTGATTTTCTTGATTTTGCATATGAGAAGTCCCACAATCAATGCACCGATAAGTCCGCCGTATATGCCTAATCCGCCGTTTCGGGTGTTGATTATGGCAAAAAGTGTGTCCTTGAAACTGTCGCTTTTGTATTCGCTCCAGTTGAATATTACATAGTAAAGTCTTGCACCGATAATTCCGCCGATTACTCCGCCCAGAACTGCATCAATTGCCCTGTCGGCATCAATTCCGAAGCGTTTCATTCTCGGGAAACAGTAAAGCACCGCAAGGGCAAGTCCCAAGGCAATAAATATGCCGTACCATTGAATATCAATTCCGCCGATTGAAAAGGCTGTGGGCTTAATCTCAAATTCCCAGCCCAATTTCGGGAATTGTATTTCATTTGGGTTTGAAATCATTTGTGATAATGTCATCTTTCAACGTCCTTTCATATTTTCTCTATTACCGATAATACGGTTTTCTCGGAAAGAAGCTCCGATTTTATGAATTGAAGAACGTCCTCCGCCGTAAGTTCGGAAACTGTATCAACTACATCAAAAGGCTTAAATCCTGCCATATGGGAACTAATCATAGCCGAAGCCATAGCAGTTACATTGCAAAGCTGTCTTACCAAATCACCGTAGGCAGCCTTTTTAATTCTGCTGAACATCTTTTCGTCAATTCCCTCTGCAGATATACGCTGAATTTCTTCAAACAGAGCCTCTCTTACCTTGTGGGGATATTCCGATTCACCGCTGAAAATCACGGAGAAATAACCCTCTCCTGCGAATACCTCACCGCCAAAGCTGTTGTTTATGATTTCCTCCGAAAGAAGTCGGTTATACATTTCAGTTGAGGCATCTGTAAGGTAAGAAACTGCAAGAGTTGCAATCATTTCCTTTCTGAGGAAATTTTCGCTGTCGGGGCGGCATTTAAATCCCAAGTGGAAAATAGATGCACCAATATCATTTTTCTCTGTAATTTCAGCCTGCACAATTGTGTCGGGTTCATCGGGGAATACGGTTTCAAGCCCCTTATCCTCGCAGGGACGGAGCAGTTCATCGCATATTGCAAGAACTTCGTCCTCGCTGATATTTCCCGCAATTGACAAAGTCATATTGTTGAGATTATAGAAAGTGTCGTAGCATTTGTAAAGCAAATCCGCATCAATTTTCGCAATGCTCTCCTGTGTACCTGCAATGTCAATCTGAATGGGGTGGCTGTGGTACATTGATTTCAGCATATTGAAGAATACCCGCCATTCGGGATTGTCATTTGTCATACAGATTTCCTGCCCGATTATGCCCTGTTCCTTATCCACATTTTCCTTAGTGAAATAGGGTTTCTGCACGAAATCCAGAAGTATGCGGAGATTTTCCGTGTAATTCTGTGTGCAGCTGAAAAGATAGCAGGTCTTGTCAAAGGAAGTGTAGGCGTTGCATTGTGCACCTGTAGCGGCAAAAAGCTCAAATACGCCGCAATCCTCATTTTCAAAGAGTTTATGCTCTAAGAAATGGGCAATGCCGTTGGGAACTTCCGTGTAATTTTCATCGGCTGCAAGCTTGAATGTTGTATTCACAGAGCCGTATTTTGTTCCGAAAAGCGCGTATGCTGTTGTCAGATCCTTTGGGAAAATATATACTGCAAGTCCGCTTTGATGCTTAAAGTAATAATATTTTT
>CALFMA010000171.1 GCA_937880065.1 uncultured Ruminococcus sp. | reverse complement strand
TGCTATTGCCTTGTCGTATTCTTCCTTTGTGCAGGGTTCGTTATTATGAGTGTAGGTATTTTCAGCAAAGCTATCAATAATTTCAAAGTAATTATCCTGTAATGTGAAGAAATCAGAATCAGCTGAAAACTCAACATTTTTCCATGTGTTTATATCAAGCCATCTTTCACCCTCGTGACTTTCGGCTAAATCATACAACTTACGATTGTTCAGATCAATTTTAAATGTTTCGCTTACGTTATAAGAATGCACATATTTTGTTCCGTCAAAATAGTTTAAGCCTATACCTTTAGCATCAGCTGCTGCTTCAAGAAAATCATAACGGATAAACAATTCATCTACTGAATCGTTGTTAATATCAAGATAAGCGTAATCTATTTTCAGGCAGTCATAAAATCTATCTTCGTCAGACATTCCAAACTGATTATATATTTCCTGAATATATTCCTCAATTCGCTGATTAGCTGCTGCTTCATTTGATAAATTTGCTGTCGGCTGTTTTGCTGCTTTCTTCACATCATATGGAGAAAATTTCAGTTCTGCACCAACGCAGTTTTCATATTCTGCCATTGCCTTGTCGTATTCTTCCTTTGTGCATTCGGAATCATTATGTTTATAAACGAATTCGGAAGATACTGTTTCATAGGAATATTTGTCCTGTATTTTGAAATAATCGGAGGAATTATTTTTAAGTTCAGAATCTGCCCATGTGGATGTAATAAGCATAGATTTGTTATCTTCAGTTTCCATAAATGAATATAACTTGCAATTTTTCAAATCAAACTTATACTCATTGATTGCACCGTACAAATCAGTAACAGGCACATACTTTGTTCCGTCAAAACAGCTTATTTCTGTAGATTCATAATCAGGCTCCAATGAATTGAAATGATAGATAAATAATTCATCTGTTGAATCATTATTAAGGTCAAGATAAGCGTATTCTATTTTCAATGCCTCATAATATTCATTTTCGTCCAAAGGTGAATACTCTGCATAATATAATTCCTGAATATATTCCTCAATTCGCTGATTGCGAGCTTTTTCTTCCGCTGTTAATTCCCCGTCCTCAGTACTGCTTACAGCAGGTAAATCAGGTTCAACAGGCTTATTATCTCTGTTGATATTCTTTACAAGAAATACAGAGCCGGCTGCAATTCCTGCAACTGCCGCAGTATTTATGACTCTTGTCATAATTTTGCTTATTTTACTTCTTTTGTAAACCTCTACATTTTCAACAATTTCTGTACTTTCGTTTATGTCATTATTAAATGTCATCTTATCCTCACCCTTAATTGCGTCATTAAATCTCTTGCGTGTCATTTCTAAAATTCTCTTTTTTGTCTTTTCGTCAAGCATATCCGTGTCCGTCCCGATTTGGTCAATCTTGTCAAGTCCTGCATTGTCCAGTATGTCAAAACCTATTGTCTTATTATCTTTCATCAGAATCCCTCCTTTAAGGTAATACCCTCTTTGGAAAGCAGCTTTTCAAGTCGTTCCAACGCTCTTTTACATCGCACTCTGACCGCTCCCGCTGTCATTGAAAGCTTCTGAGCTATTTCCTTTGAACTTCTGTTAAAGTAGAATTTCTGGAAAACTATGGTTGTATCAGGTTCGCCAAGGCTGTTTATAACTCTCAGCATTATATCCCTCAACTCCTCCTTTTCCGCTTCTTCTTCAATTCTCTTGCTGTCGGCAATATCCGCAAAATATTCCTCCGATGAAACTGTTCTTCCACTCTTTGCCATAAGGGAATGATATTTGTTTATCGCTTTTCTGCTTGCTATTGTGCCGATATATCCCTTTAAATCTCCGTCTGTCCCCTCATTGTTGTGATAATTAAGAAATACTGCAAGGAAAACATCACTGACACATTCTTCAATATCTTCATTTGAAGCACAGCTTCTGAGTTTATTGTAAACTATTTTGTAAACGTAGTTTATGTATTCTTCATAAAGCTTATTCTGTGCCAATTTTTCGGATTTTTCGCTTAATTCCCGATATTCCTTGTCCGTCATATTCCCACCCCTTCCGTGATTTTTCTTTAAAGTGAATGCATTCTGTAATATATACTCAAGGCATATTTCCAAAGTGTTACACAATTTCTGAAAATTTTTCCAATAAAAATTATATCATAACAGGAGATATACGTCAAGACAACAGCAAATTTCATAATTTCTTGCGAATATTGGCAGTATTATTTAATAGCTATTAGCTTTCACGGAATATTGACCTTGCCTATAAAATATGATATAATATAAAATGGAATTAAAGTTTGTTACGCAAGGAACACTTTTTAATTACCGTAACAGCAGTATATATACTGCACTTTTATGTTTAAGGAGCTAATTTTATGGTTAATATTCCTGAGATTTTCGGCTGTAATGTTTTCAATGAAACAGTTATGAAAGCAAAGCTTCCGAAAAACACATACAAAAATCTCAGACGTACAATGGAAAAAGGTCAGCCTCTCGATACCGAAACAGCGGATATTGTTGCAAATGCTATCAAGGATTGGGCTTTAGACCTCGGTGCAACTCACTATACCCACTGGTTCCAGCCTATGACAGGTACAACAGCTGAAAAGCACGACTCATTCCTCAGCGTTGGTCCGAATGGTACTGCTCTTATGGAATTTTCCGGAAAGGCTCTTATCAAGGGTGAGCCTGACGCTTCATCTTTCCCCTCAGGTGGATTAAGACAAACAAGCTCCGCAAGAGGCTATACAGCGTGGGATCCTACTTCCTACTGCTTTGTAAAAGAGGGCAGCCTTTATATTCCCACAGTTTTCGTATCATACACAGGCGAAACTCTTGACAAGAAAACTCCCCTCCTCCGTTCTATGGAGGCTCTCAGCAAGTCGGCTGTACGTTTTCTCAAATTATTCGGCAACGAAAATGTTACCCGTGTAACTTCAACTGTTGGTGCAGAACAGGAATATTTCCTTATAGATAAAGATAAATTCGACCAGCGTGAGGATCTCGTTCTCACAGGCAGAACACTTTTCGGTGCAAAGCCTCCTAAGCGTCAGGATCTTGACGACCAGTATTTCGCAAATCTCAAACCAAGAATTGCGGCATATATGGCTGACCTTGACAATGAGCTGTGGAAACTTGGCGTATATTCCCACACAAAGCACAACGAGGCTGCTCCTGCACAGCACGAAATGGCACCTATTTTCACAACTTCAAATCTTGGTGCTGATCAGAATGAGCTGGCAATGGAAGTTATGGAGAAAATTGCTCTTAAGCACAATCTTGTATGTCTTCTCCACGAAAAGCCATTCGAGGGTGTAAACGGTTCAGGTAAGCACAATAACTGGTCAATGCGTACAAATGACGGTCAGAATCTTCTTGACCCAGGCGATACACCTATGGAAAATCTCCAGTTCCTCACAATTCTCTGTGCATTGATTAAGGGTGTTGATGAGTATGCCGACCTTATGCGACTTTCAGCTGCATCAGCAGGAAATGACCACAGACTTGGTGCTGATGAAGCTCCTCCTGCAATTATTTCAATGTTCCTCGGCGAAGAACTTGACGCAGTTCTTAAAGCCATTGAGGAGGACGGAGTTTACAAGACTCATGCACAGTCCTTTGAAATCGGTGTAAATGCGCTTCCCTCATTCCCTAAGGATTCCACAGACAGAAACAGAACATCTCCTTTCGCATTCACAGGTAATCGTTTTGAGTTCCGTATGGTTGGTTCATCCGACAATATCGGTTGTCCAAATGCCCTGCTTAATACAATTGTGGCAGAGGAACTTGATTGGTTTGCAGATAAGCTTGAAACTGTGAAAAACAGCGAACGCTTTGAGGAAGAAGTAAAGATAGTGCTGAAAGAAGTGCTGAAAAAGCACCGCCGCATTATCTTCAATGGTGACGGTTATTCTAAGGAATGGGTGCTTGAGGCTGCACGCAGAGGACTTCCAAACTACCCTTCTGTTGTTGATTGTATGCCACATTATACCGATGAAAAGAATCTGAAAATTCTTCATAAACACGGTATTTTCAATAAAAATGAAGTAACAGCACGTACAGAAATTCACCTTGAAAAGTATTCTAAGACACGCAGAATTGAAGCACGAACAATGGTTGAAATGGCGAGAAAACAGCTTCTTCCTGCCGGCCTTGATTATCTCGACAAGCTTTGCAAGTCAATTGCCACAAAGAATGAAATCGGCATAACTGCAAATACCGAAAGAAAAATTGCTGAAAAGCTTACACAGCTTTCAGACGGTCTTTACGAGTCAATTAACCGCCTTGAAAAGCTTATAGCAGAAGCCTGTGCAATTGAAGAAGTTCAGAAGCAGGCTGAATTCTACCATGATTATGTGTTTGCGGAAATGAATATTATGCGTGAAATTGCCGATGAAATGGAGGTTAATATGCCTCTTGACAGCTGGCCTATTCCCACATATTCCGAGATTATTTATAACGTATAACAAAAAATTAAGGGTACTGATTTTTTCTCAGTACCCTTTGTTTTATTCTTCTGTATTTTCAGAAGTTTCAATATTTTCAGCTTCAACAGGTGCGGATTTCTCCATAGGCTCATCAGCCTCAATATTTTCACCACGCATAAGACGCTCAAACTTGTCGTTGTCGATTTTCTCATATTTCAGCAGATAATCGGCAAGGAGATGCATTTTATTTGCATTTGCAGTAAGGATTTCCTTACATTGAGCATATGCCTTTTCAATAATTTCCTTAACCTCGTCATCAATCTGAGCCGCAATGGACTGGCTGTAATTCTGAACATGACCGTAGTCCTTACCGAGGAATACTTCATCGCTGTCAGAGCCATAAGCTACAGTTCCAAGCTTATCTGAGAAGCCGTATCTTGTAACCATATTACGTGCAGTTTTTGTAGCACGTTCAATGTCATTTGAAGCACCTGTGCAGATGTCATCAAGGAAAATTTCCTCTGCAACACGTCCGCCGAGAAGCATTACAATGCTTTCACGCATCTGATTGCGTGACATATGCATATCGTTTGTATCGGGGCGGGTAACCGTAAGACCTGCCGCCATACCACGCTGAATAATTGTAACCTGATGAACCTTATCCTGTGTAGGCAGATTATAAGCTGCAACAGCGTGACCTGCTTCATGATAAGCTGTAATTTTCTTGTCACGCTCTGTAACGATACGTGATTTCTTTTCAGGACCTGCAATGACTTTCATTGTAGCTTCCTCAATGTCCTTTTCAGAGATTGCTTTTCTGTCTTCACGGGCAGCAAGGAGAGCAGCTTCATTAAGAAGATTTTCCAGATCTGCACCTGTAAAGCCCTGTGTAGTCTGAGCAATAATTTTAAGGTCAACATCATTGCCCAGCGGCTTATTTCTTGCATGAACCTTGAGGATTTCCTCACGTCCCTTTACATCGGGATAGCCGACAACAATCTGTCTGTCGAAACGTCCCGGACGGAGGAGGGCAGGGTCAAGAATATCACGGCGGTTTGTAGCCGCAATTACAATAACGCTTTCATTGCCTGTGAATCCGTCCATTTCAACGAGGAGCTGGTTGAGAGTCTGTTCACGTTCATCGTGATTACCGCCAAGACCTGAACCTCTGTGACGACCAACAGCATCAATTTCGTCAATGAAGATAATGGAGGGGGAGTGCTTTTTAGCCTGCTCAAAGAGGTCACGTACACGTGAAGCCCCGACACCTACGAACATTTCCACGAAATCAGAACCTGAAATTGGGAAGAACGGCACATTTGCCTCACCTGCAACTGCACGTGCAAGGAGAGTTTTACCTGTACCGGGAGGGCCTAAAAGGAGTACACCCTTGGGAATTTTTGCGCCGATTTCGGAATATTTCTTAGGATTTTTCATAAAATCAACGATTTCCTGAAGTTCCTGTTTTTCCTCGTCAGCACCTGCAACGTCTTTGAAAGTAGCCTTTCTTGTATCAGCCTGACTTTTCAGATTAGCCTTGCCGAAATTGTTATACTTACCGCCTCCGCTTTGACGCATCATAAACACGAACATAAGTATAGCAATTACAATTATCATTACAATTGGAATAAGCGTAAGCAGCCATGTGTTATCGGTAGGCTTGATGTAATTCTGAACAAGGGGTTCGGAGGGATACTTTTTATTGTATTCCACACGGTAATTGTCGGTATCATCAAGGAAAATGCTTACATACGGCACGGTATATTTCTGCTTTTCAGTTTCGCCACGAAGCTGATATGTCAGTTCACCTGTGCCGAGGTCAAGTTCGTAGTATGATACCTCATAGTTGTCGAAATGTGATATTACGTTTGTGTAATCTGTATTCTGTCCCATATCTACAAGCTTTGAAAACACAAAGTAAACGCAGAAAATGGAAATAAGAATGACCAGAAAGTAGGATAAAACGCCTCTGTTCTTTTTTGGTGTCAACTTGCACACTCCTATCCTTCCCGTATTATTTGGATTTTCAGCAGCCTTTTAGTGGAAGAATCAGGGGCAACTCGGTCTGCAATGCCGATTTTTTCGGCAAATACCGTCCCATTTTCGTCCTCTATAAAATGCAGGCTGTTACGCTGTTCAACGGGAATTGTTTCATTTATTATTTTTTTCACAGAGGAAGTAAAGTTACGGCCTCTGAGTTTAAGCTTATCGCCGAATTTCCTGTTTCTGACAATAGCTGTTCCTTTTATTTTATCATAATCCAGCGTATAAATTGTTAATTTTTTATGAACAAAGTCGATTTTCTTCAAATTTTCACAATTTACGATTTCACAAACAAGAATTGAATCAGGGAAAATTCTGTTTTCGCCCAATTCAAGGGGCTTTGAAATCAGCGTATTTTCCGTTTTCGGCTTAATTTCTTCAAGGCGGAGAGTGTTTCCCTCGGAGATGAGGAAAATATTCCCCGATATATTGATTTTTCCGCCATTTATAAGGATATTATCGCAGTCTGTCAGCCTTTTATTTGAAAAGGGCAGGGAGTTTTCGGAAAGATATTCCGCAATACACCGCCTGCGTATAACCTGATTATACTCTTTCAGACCGATAAATATACCGTCTTTGCGGCAGTTTTTCACAGTTTCACGCACAGCTTCATCAATGAACTGATTTTCGCTGCGAAGCACCTCTGCCGTGCGGACATTTGTTTCCGTGAGAGAGCTGTTCAGCTCTTTCATAAGGGGAATTATGTTGTGGCGGATTTTATTTCTCGTGTAATCATCGGTTAGATTTGTGCTGTCGGTTACGAAATTTTGACCGCATTTTTGCAGATATTCCTCGATTTCCAGCCTTGAAACTGCAATGAGAGGGCGGATTATATTATCCCTCACAGGGGGAATTCCTGCAATGCCTTTTAATCCTGTACCCCTTATGAGGTTGAGGAGCATTGTTTCAAGATTATCGTCGGCATTATGAGCCGTTGCAAGGAGTTTCCCCGTGGAATATTCACGGAAAATCCCGTATCGCAGTTCTCTTGCGGCTTCCTCGCAGGATAAGCCGTTTTTTTCGGAATATCCCTTAACATTGCAGGAAACAGCGTTAAAGGGGATATTAAGCTTTTCGCACAAATCATGGCAGAACTGCTGGTCACGGTCACTTTCCTCACCTCTGAGGCAATGGTTTACGTGAATTGCTTCAAGAGAAAAATTCATTTCAGCCGAAAGCTGATTGAGCGAAAGGAGCAGACAAACGCTGTCCGCACCTCCCGAAAGGCCGCATACCACAGTATCTCCCGATTTTATCATATTGTATTTTTTCGCAGTATTGCGTATTTTTTTCAGCATTTTATTATTCCTCTGGTGGCTGATTTGTTTCCAGATTGGAGAAACGGGTAAACTGACCGTTCCACACAAGCTCTACAGTACCTGTTTCACCGTGACGGTTTTTCGCAACGATACACTCGGAGATATTTTGCCTTGTGCTTTCTTTGTTATAATAAGCGTCACGATAGAGGAAAAGTATAATATCTGCATCCTGCTCGATAGAACCAGATTCACGGAGGTCTGACATCATAGGACGCTTATCGGTACGGCTTTCAACAGCACGGGACAGCTGTGAAAGAAGCACAACGGGAACATTCAGTTCCTTAGCCATAACTTTAAGCTGTCGGGTGATTTCGGAAATTACCGTTACTCGGTTGTCGGAACGTGAGGTTGAACCCATAAGCTGTAGGTAGTCGATAACTACCAAGCCGAGATTTTTCACACGTCGCAGCTTAGCTTTCATCTGCTGAACCGTCATACTTGCCGTATCGTCGATATACATAGGCAGAGTGCCGAGATAAGCGGCACTTGTGGCAAGTCTTACCCATTCATCGGTTTTAATTCGTCCGTTACGGAGATTTCCCGATTCTACGAGGGCTTCTGTGGAAAGAAGTCGTGTAGCAAGCTGTTCCTTTGACATTTCGAGGTTGAAAATTACAACGTCCTTGTCATTGCGGCGAGCCACGTTTGTGGCGATATTCATTGCAAATGAAGTTTTACCCATGGCAGGACGTGCAGCAATAATAATAAGGTCGGATTTGTTAAGTCCCGAAGTTATTGTGTCAAGGAGAGTAAATCCTGTTTTTGCACCGATATACTTATCCTTGTCCTCGCCTGTGATTTTGCCAAGTCTGTCATAGGCTTCAAGAACTGCATCGTGGAGGGAAGAAAGTCCGCTGACATTTCGTCCCTGACGTATATCGTAAATCTTCTGTTCAGCGGAATCCAGCAGCAGCTGAGCGTCATTTTCTCCCGATTGAATATCCTCCATAATGCTTCTTGCAACATAGCCAAGACTGCGTATGAAGTACTTATCCGCAACGATTTTGCAGTAGCTTTCGATATTTTCTGTGGTAGGGAGGGTGTTTGCGATTTCCATAAGGTAACGCTTTCCCTCCGTAGCGGAATCGAAAATGCCTGTTTTTTCAACCTCATTGAGGACGGTTACAGGGTCAATGGGAGAGCCGCCTGTGAACATACGGTAGATTATACCGAATATTTTTCGGTGGCTTTCGCTGTAGAAATAGTCGGGTTTTATTTTTTCAATAACAGTAGGCATAACGGTTGGGTCAGCAAGAATAGCACCGATAACCGACTGCTCCGCCTCTATGCTGTGTGGAAATTCAGCGGCGGAGAAAAAATTGTTAGCGTCCATTATCCCTCGATAACCTCAATATCAACCTTTTCGGAAACACCTGTGTAGAACTTGATTACAGCAGAATATGTTCCGAAATTCTTGATATCAGTGCTGAGAGAGATTTTCTTCTTGTCAACCTTTACGCCAAGCTGACTTTCAAGAGCCTCGGCAACGTGAGCAGCTGTAACAGAGCCGAAAAGACGGTCATTTGAGCCTGCCTTAGCCTTGATGATAAGCTTCTTTTCCTTAACCTTTGCAGCAGCTTCCTGTGCAGCCTTTTTCTCTGTGTCAACCTTGTACTGTGCAGAGGATTTCTGACCTGCAAGCTTGCTGAGATTTTCGGGAGTTGCCTCAACAGCAAGTCCCTTTGGCAGAAGCATATTTCTTGCGTAGCCGTCAGCTACATTCTTGACTTCGCCTTTTTTGCCTGAGCCTTTAACATCCTGTAAATAAATAACCTTCATAATTTTAATTCCTTTCTTTTCGTGTGTTTCAGATGTTGAAAAATCTATTTTTCAATGTTGATAATTCCTCGTCATCGCCGTCAATGGCAAGTTTGAGGAGTTTGACAGCTTCTGATGCAGTAACATTGCTAAGCTGTGTGGCAGCCATACTCTGATGACCGCCGCCGCCCAGTTTTTCCATAATAATCTGAACATTGACCGCACCGAGAGAACGTGCCGATATATTTATGCCATTGCCTGAGGTGTAGACTACGAAAGAAGCGTCAACATCAGATATGTTGAGAAGTTCATCAGCTGCCTGTGGGGCTGTTATGCGTATATTGACATAATCGCCGTCAGCAACTGCAATGGCACATTTATTGTAAATTGAAGCAGAAGCAACAATTTCACTTTTTTCCTTATAAGACTCAAAGGAACTGGAGAAAAGCATTTTTACCGCAACCGTATCTGCTCCGGATTTTCTAAGGAATGCGGCAGCTTCAAATGTTCTTGAACCTGTACGCATTACAAAATTTTTGGTATCGAGCATAATGCCTGCAAGGAGTGCCTCTGCGTGGTATGGCGGCAGTTTCGCATCGCCTGCAAAGCGGAAATACTGGATAAGCTCCGTTACCATTTCAGATGCAGATGAGGCGTGTGGTTCATGGTAGAAAATCACTGCATTATCAATGAAATCGGCAGTTTTTCTGTGGTGGTCAATGATAATGACCTGTCTGAAAAGCTCATAAAGCTGTGGAGATTCAACAATGTTCT
>CALFMA010000170.1 GCA_937880065.1 uncultured Ruminococcus sp. | reverse complement strand
GTTTTGCAAATAGAAAAGAGCCAAAACCCGTTGATTTTATTTCGGGATTCGGCTCATATATTTATTTCCGTTCTGCTTAAGCCATTGACGGCAACGATTATAGTCGGGAAAAACTTTTTCGATTTCCGCATAGAATTTTGCAGAATGATTCATCTGTTTTCTGTGGCAGAGTTCGTGAACAACAACGCTGTCGATGATTTCATCAGGTAATAAAACAAGCAGACAGTTGAAGTTAAGATTGCCTTTCGATGAGCAGCTTCCCCAACGTGTGCGCTGACATCGGATAGTAATTTTATTATAAGTCACACCGATTTTCTCGGCATAAAATTCAACTTTCTTTGGAATTATTTCTTTCGCTTGTTTCACAAAACTTCTGATTTCTTCATCCGAATACGGCTCGATATTTTCAAAAAGTTTCTGCTTTTCCGAAAGCGATTGCAGATGTTTTTCAATCCAGTTTCTTTTTGATTCAACGAATTTTTCAATTTCTTTTTCTTTCATTTTTATCGGCGCACGGATGATAACTTCATTCGGTTTCACCTGAATTGAAATTGTTTTCCGTTTGCTTTTAATAACAGAAACTTCTGCGTTTTCAAATTTCATCTGCATCACATCCTTTCAAAAAATCCTACATTTAGAATAACACGGATTCAAAAAATAATCAAACTGTCCTAAACAAAGTTTCTGTGGAATAACCAAAAAGAATGTGATATAATCTTTTCAACAAATAAGAATTTGTGGAGGTAATTATGAGATTTAAAAAACAAATTTCATTGCTTCTTTGTGTTGTAATGGTATTTTTATCCGCTACACTCTCATCTTATGCTTCTGACGGAACAAACGCAGGCACACCTGCAATAATAAACACAGCGGAAGAAATCACAGGCTTAGTTATCAATTATTTTGCAAAATTGATCAACAACATCAAAGGCACAGATGAAACTGCTATACCCCCTGCAGCGGTAAATCCTCACTCGTGGATTGAATATAACGGCGAACCGATTGAGAATCCCGAACAGAGATTGAACGCAGAAACATGGGTTGCAAATGAAATTGCTTTTGAAAGCGAAAAATCATATACCAACCCGTTCAATGACGTTGATGTGGAACTTCACCTTTGGGGCAACGGCAGACTTTATAAAATCCCTGCTTTCTGGGACGGTGGTAATGTCTGGAAAGTCCGGTTCGTTTGTCCCTCCGAAGGTAATTGGCATTTCAAGACCGTCTGCACGGATGCGGAAAACACTTCGCTTGACGGTAGAACAGGTGCTGTTATCTGCACCGGATACAGCGGTGAGCACGATATTTATAAGCACGGTTTTATCACAACAAACGCAGGTGAAAAGTATTTCACTTATGACGACGGAACACCGTTTTTCTGGCTCGGTGATACTCATTGGAGCCTCGGCGACGAAACAGTTGATATGGTTGAAACAATATGCGAAAAGCGTGTTTCACAGGGCTTCACCGTTTATCAGAGTGAACCCATCGGAGCAAAGTTTGATTTTACAAACGGCATAACCGAAGAGGATATGGCAGGGCTTGCGGACTATGATGAAAAGTTCCGCATTATTGCAGAAAACGGGTTCGTTCACGCAAATGCACAGTTTTTCTTCTCCTATTTTATTGAGCCTCTGATTTCAAACAACGGCGGTTTCAACGGCAATGAACCGTCTGATTCGGCAAAAGCTTACCTTGAAAAAGTCAGCCGTTACTGGGTCGCAAGATACAGCGCATATCCCGTTATATGGACTCTCGGTCAAGAGGTTGACAACGATTTCTATTGGAGTGAAACAAACCATCCCGAATGGGGATTAAAAAACAACCCCTACAAGCTCGTGGCGGAATATCTTGCAAAATACGACGCTTACGACCATCCGCTTTCAGCTCATCAGGAAAATACAGGTGCAACCGCCGCTTACGGCAACGGTGAGGATGCCCCCGACGTATGCAAGGTTTATCACAAGGACGCCGCTCCCTCCTGCTTCAGAGATATCAAAGCACATAATTTCTATGCTGCACAGTGGCATCCCACCAAAACGGAACAAATCAATTTCAACATAGTTAAAGACTATTGGTACAATTCGCAGGGCAAACCCGTCGTCAATTACGAGGGACAATACTGCTATCTCTGGACAAAGAACTTCGGTTCAAGA
>CALFMA010000169.1 GCA_937880065.1 uncultured Ruminococcus sp. | reverse complement strand
AATCAAAAGCATTTTCCAAAAGAGCCGTTCATCGTAACTGCAAGAGAAATGATTGATATTCTTGCTCAAACACCTATAACGGATAGCCTGACAGGCATTCTTGAAGAAAATCACGAAGAATAGTCAGGCGGTAACGCATAATCAAACTGCATTCTAAAGCTGTCGGCTGTTGTCGGCAGCTTTTTATTCTCCATTCGGCTTGGTCGTCATCAGGCGGTACATCTCTGTATTTGTGGGGAAATGATCGGTAAACGGCAGAAGCACCTTATCATAGCGGATAAGTCCTTCGCCCTGACCGCTGTTCGTGACGTATTCCATTTGCTCCTTTGAGATATGCAGTTTTTCTGCAAGAATATCCCTGTCACCCGATGCCTGATTGAGCATATAAATGAAATCGGAGTTATCAAAAATGTTCTCGACTTCCTGTGATTGCAGGAGGTCTTTTACATTTTGCGTGATACCTGTCGGAACACCGCCCCATTTTCTGAATCGTTTCCATATTTCAGCTGAATACATCGCTGTCTGTTCCTCTTTCAGAAGTAAATGAAATTCGTCAATGTAATAACGGGTAATCTTTTTAAGCTCACGATTCTGTGAAACCCTGTTCCATACTGTATCCTGAACAATAAGCATACCAATTTTCTTCAGCTGATTGCCAAGTTCCTTGATGTCAAAGCAGATAAGACGGTTATCAATGTCGATATTTGTGAAGTGATTAAAAAGATTCTGTGAGCCGTTGACGAACATTTCAAGAGAATTTGATACTCTCAGGGCAATTTCGCCCTCGTCTTTCAATGCGTTCTGCAAATCGGAAAGCAACGGCATTGTGTAAATTGTCGGCTCATTCTCGATGAAGTTCTTGTAGATATTCTGTACGCATTTATCAATAACTGAGCGTTCTTCCGATGAAAGACCATATCGACCACCGACAATGATTTCACACAGAGAAATGAGAAAATTCGACTTGTTTGCAATAACCTCCATAGGATTTTCAAAGAGATAATCATCAATCGTTATATCCATAGGATTTATATGCTGTTCTGAATTGCTTGCAATTCGTATCAACTGACCATTAAGTGCCTGTACAAGCGGATAATATTCTCCCTCCGGGTCACAGATGATAATATCATCCGTTGTAGTAAGGAAACAGTCGAGAATTTCACGTTTTACGCAGAAGCTTTTTCCTGCACCCGGTGTACCGAGAACAATTCCATTTGGATTTTTCAGTCTTGACCTGTCAGCACGTATCATATTACCTGAAAGCGTATTTACACCGTAGTATGTAGCCTGTCCGTCCTGAAACAGTTCATTTGTGGTAAATGGTACAAAGATTGCAATACCGCTTGTGTGCATTTCTCGCTTTACCGGGATTTCGTTATAACAAAGCGGAAGTGTTGAAACTAATGTCTGCTCCTGTCTGTAATCATAGGGAAACATTATGCAGTTATTTTTCTGACAAATACGTTTTAAGCCTTCCGCCTGTAATTTCAAATCCTTTTTAGATTTTGCATAACTTCTGATGCTGATTGAAATATGAAATAATCGCTCATTCTTGCTGTTCAAGTCACCGAGTAGTTTCTCAATATCGTCAATGTACATCTTGATTTGCGGAGGAAGAATATCCGAATCATATCCTGCCTGTGACGCTTTCTTCTGTTCGTCGACTTTCATCTGATTAACATTGGTCAGTTTCTTTTTGACAAATTTCAGAGCATCAATCTGGTCAAGGGGTGCAACGTGAATATTAACGCAGAAAAGATTCTGCATTTCAAGAAAGTCTTTGAGAATTTCATCTGAAAGTTCACCTGCAAGAATATTCATTCCGCATACTGAGCCGTAAGCACCGCCTATTTCAAAATTCTGCTTATTAAACTTAAATGAATTAGGACAAATGAAATCCTTAGTATCCATTCCTGCCCTGAGCATACTATCCCAATCAAAGACAAAATTCTGATTACCATAAGGATTGAGTGAATAATAAAGAGTTTCAAGTCTTGCAGGACCGTCAAGAACTTCTGCATCTACGCCAAAAGCCTTGAATCCTTTAATAATATCGTTTTTAATGCTCATCAGCTTTGCTCTTGCTGTTTTGTATGAAGCAGCTTCAATGCCGAATGTGAGGAATTTACGTGTAGATTGACCGTTAGAGCCTTTCAGCAGTTTATCGGTAAGCATTTGTGAATACTCACGGCGAATATCATTGAATTCATCTGCCTGTTCGGGAATCTGTACCGTTTTAATCAGTTTATCCTTAGAGCGATTCTGATTTTCAAAGGTCAGCTGAAATTTGATTGTATTATCAAAAAGGTTGATAATATCACAGTATTTAGAGAAAATATTGTTCTGTTCATCAAACTCTGCAATTGAATAATTAGCATCGTAGAACTGAACCGTCAGAGAAAAGAAATTATCCGAAACCTGACAAACTCCGTCACGATACATAACCTGATAGGGAATTGTGTTCTGTACCGTAGATTTGTTGCTATTTTCCCTCTTAATCTCTGCCATTCGAGCTGAAAGTAATTTCTTTTCTTCTTTTGTAAGCTGTTTTGCAGGCTTGCCCATAATAACCTTAGCAGTAGCCTTGTTATTACTTCTTTTGGCATTTTTCTTTCTAAAGCCCACTTTATAAAACCTCCAATCTTTGAGTTGGAGAGCCGAGAGCCATTAGTCCTCGGCATCTCTCAGCTTTTTATTGATTTTGTCATATTCGATATGCCGTTCAATGCACTCGTATATATTTGTTGTTTTGTAATAACGCTTTCGTGGTCTTGTAAAGTATTCGAAAATGAATTTCGCCTGTTTTTCAAGAAATACTCCGTTTTTCTTGAAAAGTCCGCAGAGTATTGCAGGAGCTGCACAAGCACCCATAGCAAATATCGCACCACTCATTCCCAATGCAGTTCTTGTAAGAAAAAATACAGGCAAACCTATAACAAGACCGATACCAAAGCATATTACCTGTCTTTTTGTAAATCCCATAATGAATTTTTCTTTGATATCATTGAGGTCTTTTGGAATTTTTACATAATGTGCCATAATACCTCCTACTCAATGGGCATTGAAAACCGATTTACTGATAGCACTTGTTCTCAGAATTGTAAAAATAAGTGCAGCTGTATATCCCAACAGCATAGCCATTGACATAATAATTCCGTCACTTCCTGAATTAATACGAACAATCATATTTGAAAGAAGTGTTTTGAATATACCTAATGCTACCACTATAAAGAAACCTTGGAATGAAAGTGCAAGAAGTTGTTTAATCCAGTTTTTGCCTATACTGCTCCATTCCCCGCTGTCCATCATTGTTGCCATTGGAATCGGAGCAACACTCAGATACATAAATACTTCAATAATACGGCTTGCAAGGGTTATTATAATTGCTACAATCAGTATCATTACACCTAAGTGAACTATCAGAGAAATAAACCAGACGGTCATAAGTTCACCGATTCCAAGTCCGCTGAGTGCTGATTTATTCAGGGTGAGAGATGATGACAGATAATCATTTGTACCAAACAGTGTGTTTAAGCCATTAGCACAAACATTTGTACCGAAAGAAAATAGTCCTGAAGCTATGTAATACACATTTGAAACAAGTATCACACCGCATAACGCTTTAATAATCCATTTTATAAATATTGAATCATCAAAGTCTTTGAAATTGTTCCCTCGTATTACTGTTTGAATCAAGTCATTCAGCAGAATAATTGTCAATACAAATCCACCGATTGGTACAACTACGTTATTACAAAGTGTTTCAATTGTATTCCACACCATTGTTCCGTCTGCTGCACCATCTGCTGCACCTGTGAACTGTGCAGGATGTTTTGTAATAAAACTTTGCACAAGTCCTGTACTTCCTGTTGTCTGTGAAAACGTATCACTCAGAAGTGTGGATATTCCGTCAAATTGAGATTTGATACCATCCTTGAATAAGTCACAGCACCAATCTTCAAGGGCATCTATCGCATCACTGATTACTCCCATTTTTCATCACTTCCTTACTATGAGATTACAGATTAATTCCCACAAACCACCCACCATCGTAATCTGTCTTTTATGTCAGCTTATATATTTAAACCGCACCCGTCATCATACCCTCAAGTACAGGTACGAGAATGATAGCGAGGAGGATCAGACCAAGACCAGCCATAAGCTGCTTCATGCCCTGAGACTTCGCACCGGGGTTATCGTTACCGTAACCTTCAAGAAGGTTTACAACACCCCAAAGAGAAACACCGCCGCCGATAAGACAAATAACGGATTTAAGCACGGTACACGCTGTTGTGATAAATGTTGAAGTATCAACAACACCTGTAGCTTCACCTTCCGCAAAAGCTGTTGTACCACACATCATAGCCATACAGCAGAAAACTGTGAGTGACATTATTGCTTTCTTTGCAAGCTTACTTCCCTTAGTAAGCCAATTACGCTTGTTTGTTGTCTGTGCTGTTGCTACAGCAGAAATATTTGTGTTATTCATAATAAAAACTCCTTAAATCAAATCAGTATTTCAGCTTCATCCGATTATATCTTTTTTTCGGATTCTTCGCTGTCAGCATAGCATTTTTTCTTTATACTGCCTTAGCTGAGGCTTCTGTCACGTTGCTTTCATATTCTGTAAAAGCATCGCTTTTTTTCATTCGTAAACGTCTTTCTTTTCTATCGTTTACATATTTTTCGATATCAAACTCTTGTTTCGGGTTATAATCAAGCAGAAGATGATAGTTTTCGTGACGTGTTATATCATATTTATCCGAGAAGAATGGTCTAACTCCACGGAGCTGTAATATACATTTGCCACCGTCCATTACTGCAAGTTCGTCCTGCGATTTAAGTTCTTTACCAAGTTTCTGGTAGTTCATACCATAGCTTTCACTCTGTCCACGATTGGTAGATGTATTAAAGCTGTCGATAGTTTCCTTACCAAGACTTTCTGAAATTTCTTTCAGCGTAGTCTTTTCCTTACCGCCAAGGAACAGCATTGTATCGCAGTTACCCTCGATAGTATCGGCATTGTCCTTGTATATCGCTTTCAGCTGAGATTTAGTCTGCAAGATGATACTTGCAGATATTTCACGGGAACGAATTGTAGCAATTAATTTGTCAAAGTTCGGTATTTCACCGATATTGGCAAACTCATCAAGCAGACAGCGGACGTGGTATTTCAATCTGCCGCCCTTGCTGTTGTCAGCTTTAGTACAGAGCAGGTTGGATAGCTGTGAATACATGATAGCGACAAGAAAGTTAAATGTCGCATCTGTATCGGAGATAATAACAAATAGTGCTGACAACTCATCACCAAGCCTATCAAGGTGAAGCTCATCATAAGAGGTTATCTCCAGTACCTCGTCAATAGCAAATGGTGCAAGTCTTGTAGAACAGGATATTAGGATTGACTTTGCAGTTTTACCCGCAGCCAATTTATATGCCTTGTACTGCTTTATTGCAAAAGCACCAATACGCTTTTGTTCCTCTGAGGGAGGAAACTCATTCATAAACTGATAATCTTCATAGTCCTCATCATCTGTAGGTATCTTTACATTATTTAGCCAGTTATCAAGGCACTCAAACTGAATATCAACAGCATTTTTGAAATCCTCATCATCCTCACGGCATTCTGACGCATTTATCATTTCAATAAGAGTTTCAAAATTACGTTCCTCCACAGGTGATAATGTGAAAATATTTGCAATATACGCTGTATACAAAAGCTTTTCAGCCTTAACCCAGAAATCATCGCCACTTGGCTGTTGTGATGATGAAGTGTTTTTGATAAGCACCTCTACAAATTTCAGAATATCTTTTTCCCTGTTCTTTTCAGATATATATGCAAACGGGTTATAATGCATAGACTTTGCAAAGTCTATGGTGTTAAAGACTTTGATATTATACGGCTCATATACGGTATTTCCATTCTTGTCTTTGATAATGTTTCCTGTTCCGTCCCTTAATGGTCTGCCACGTTGAAGCATTTTACCGCACTCCACAAGTACTGTACCTTTTGGGTCAGTAACAACGTAGGAACTGTGCATCTGCATAAGGTTTGGCTTTACGAAAAATCTGGTTTTACCGGACCCTGAACCACCAACAATCAGAATATTTTTATTTCTTGCATATTTCGGATGTGACGGTTTCCCCATTGTAAGCGATTCAGTTTGTGTAAGAATCACATTGTTTGAAAAATTATTGGAATCCATATACGGCTGAACATCTTTGTGAGTACCCCATACAGCTGAGCCGTATTCTTCTCCCTGTCTGAACTTCTTTCGATTTTTTGAATTGATATACAAAATCATCTTCATAATTACTGCAATAACAATACCTACAAGAATATCTATAGGGTTAAAACTTGGGAAAACTTTTGCAAAGGAATCACCTATACCATTGAGAAACGGAAGCATCTTTTCAGAGATGTCCTTGCCCTCTGCAATTCTGTATGCGTAACAGATTTTGTTGCCAACATATGAAAAAATCATATACGGAATACAGAGTAGAAAAAGTTCCTTAGTTTTCTTGCTGTCAATCTTCATAATTTACAACTTACCTCCTTGATGTAATCGGAACGTGCCTTGGGAATTACTTTCTTAAAAAATTTCATTTGAACCCCTCCGGTATTTATTGCAGCTATCGTGTGTTGTATCTTGATTTCTCACGCTCTTTCTGCTTTTTGCGTGGCTTATTCTGAATTTTCCGAGCGTGATTCGCCAGCGTTTCACGGTTGACTTCACAACGATTGGCATTCTTATTCCGAACCTTGTCAGCATATTCCGAAAAAGCTTTCTGAAAGCTATCGCTTTTGCTTGCTGAAAAGAAAACGTGATATATAGGCGGACTTGTAGATTTGTCCTTTTTAAGAGCAAAATCCACATCATATTTCCGTGCTGTATTAAGGAAATCTGCAATATTGCTGTTATTCACTTCAATGTTTTCAAGTTTACCATTTGTCTTGTTCACAAGC
Organism: uncultured Ruminococcus sp.; assembly: GCA_937880065.1. The sequence continues at coordinate 8,199 of CALFMA010000169.1, read as the reverse complement.
TGTGAATAGGACATTCTTCCTTTTTTAGCTGTTTTTCCATTCAGAAACTCCTGCATCGCTGATTTAAGAATATCGGATGTAAGCTTTTCAGCTTTAATGGAGAGGTCAATCGTCTTTTTTGTACCACGCTCAAAATCAGATGTCATATTTAATCACCTCCGGCATCGGCATTAAAATTATAAACACCGAAAATTTCATTCTGAAGCCAAGCAACAAAACGATGAACCACTTCTTTTGCTTCTTCTTCAGTTTCATATATGCCAAGCGTATATGTACAATTTGCAGAATCAGCTTTAACATAGTACTCTACTGTGATTGAATCATCGTTCTGTAATCTTTTCTCTGCGTCAGTATAAATTGCGATAATATTATCATAGTTCACAATATCTCCCGACTGAGCAATAATTGTCTTTGCCATAAAAACACCTCCTCTCAATGTTTTGCGGGACGAAATACTGAATTATCATAGTATTTATCCTTAAATTCTTCGTTGTGAAACTGCTGTGGAATGAAAAGTGCAGGGTCGCTGTTTTTCAGTTCATTGTTTTCAGCAAAATCACAGGTAAAGCTTGCGTTGTATAAAACTGTTGTAAGATATGCAACAGGATTACGTATTTCCTTTGTGTTAAGCATAAGGCATTTAAGAGCATATTCAATATGCTTCATTTCAAGTTTCTTGAATCTGCTTTCAACTACGGAACGGGGCATATCTTCCTTGCCAATGCGGATATACTGCTTTTCGGAGCATATCGAATCAACGATAATACCTACAAGCATATCAATTTCAGCAATACTTCCTGCGAATGTTACATTACCTTTGTTCATACTATTATCAGGTGTTTCATCAAAGAAATCCTGATACCAGTCATATTCAATATTTGATTTGATTAAAAGCTCAATATCATCTCTTTGTTCACTGAGATTATTTTTCAATCTATCATTCTTATCGTTCAATGACTTCGGTGAACGGAAATTTTTTGTTACCCCGTCAGATGAAGGATTGATTGATATTTTATCAATTGATTCTTTATTTTTTGATGTTTTATTGTTTGTTATTATATTATCGTGTTGGTTTTCTACATCTTGATTATCTACATCGTGATTTTCCACATCAAGAGAATCAACATCAAGATTAGGTAAAAAAACAGGTGAGCTTTCAGCTGACTCATTTTTCTTTGACTTGGATGCCTTGTCTGCTTTCCGTTTTTCTTCCTCGGCATATAATTCATCCATTGGTTCATCGCTGATTATGTAATCCCAACCGACAATAACGCCATTTTTATAGTTACGCTTGCGGAAAAGGTAATGGGCATTCTCGATTCTTTTCAGAGAATGAGCAATAGCCGATTCACCATCAGGCAGTATTTTTGCTAATCCCTTTATTGAAAAATCCCATCCATCAGCAAGTGACAGCATTGTACCGAGGAGACCTCTGTCAATTGCCTTTAAATTCCGGTCTCGATACATCTTGTTGCTCATAACTGTAAAATCGTAGGTAGGATGCTTTCTGAGTTTTGGCATACCATTTCCTCCCTTTTATTTTTCATTAAATTGCTTTGAAAGCTGCTGATATAATCAAAAATGATTTAACTTTTATACTTGACAAAACATATGAAAACTGATATAATATAGGAAAATTTACAGAATAAAAAAAGCACCTCTCGATTAAGAGAAGTGCTTGATAAAAAATTTAATTATAAAATAGAAAAGCTTCCCGAAGGAAGCAATAAACTTTCTATGATTATGTTATCATATATGATTTCATCACTTCTCATATACAACTTCATAAACGCTTAAAAATTTGTCAACAGGGTAATCTAACAACTTACAAAATTTTCTTGTCGGCTGTTGTGTCTAACTTAAATCTAAAAAAAATGAACGTTTTTTTGATATTTTGCCATTCCCGATACTTCGGGAAACGCAAAAAATTGTGCTTGAAAAACCGCTATTTATAGGGCATTAAATGGCTCAAAATGCCGTCTAATTCCACGTACTGCCACGATGTTATAAAAACTTAAAATCCCTCGGAGTAACATCCGTACCGGTTCAAGTCCGGTCAGCGGCACTTATAATAAGATTAAAGCATGAGAGAAATCTCGTGCTTTTTTTATTTGACGATATACATATCTACTCAGATACATATACGGCGTTACTTATGAGATGCTTATCAAGCAGAATATGTAATTCTGTTATACTCTTTATAACCATAACCTCCTGTTTTTATTGCGGGAGGTTTTATATTTTTCAAAAAAGTATTACTTTATCCACAAGTAAAATGCCTACATGGAATGAGATAGAATGTTTTATAAATGTCGCTTGCAAAGAGACCTTTCTTCTTTTTAATAAGCTATAATATAATTACAAGAAACGATATAAAAGTGCTGAGAGTTAATGTGAGTTTCTAATGAAATATAAGAATTACATAATAGATCAGATTATGTTATCATTTGTTGAATATTTTAAAAAAGGAGGCACTACTATGCAGAATATTGTAAATGTAGTCGAAAACAACCATGAGAAAATCGTAGAGGCTATTCTGGCACATTATGTCAAATACGGAACGTCAGACAAAGAACATGAGCTTTGTATGATGGTTGATGGAGCAGGAGAAGTTTCTTTCAAAAGTGTCTCTCAGTTCTCTAGAAGTGATGTTGTATACGACGATTACTTTGTACTTTCCAGATGTGGAGGTGAGAGTCTTACTGTTTGGAATATTATTGGCGATGTGGAAAGCTGTTTAAGTAATGACGGTGAAAATCTTATTGACTATGTCAATGCGACAGCTGAAGAATTTGGAATATCAAACGAAGCTGTAACAAAAGAAAATATTGCAAAATACATTATGAAAACATATCCTAAAAAAATAAGTTGCTGGTTAAAGGAAGCAAGAGAAAGTTCAGTTTGTTATGAAAAAGCTGAAAATGTTTTGGATGTTTTTCTTGAAAAGTGTGAAGCTTATTATGAAAATATTGAATGAACTCATAATCCCACTCTGTAAAATTTAGAACATTATGCACGCTGAAACAATGAGACTGCCGCCGTTCTGGCGGCAGCTGTCGTATGGCGATACATTCATTTGTCACATCATCCAAAGAAAGTGACAAAATCTTGTAGGTTATGACAAAAATAGAATAATCTTGAAAAATTTATAAAATAAGCACTAATACAATGGGAATATATGCTATAATTAACTTATGAAAAATGATAATAACTTATATTTCACACTTGTAAATATATATAATTAATGCGAATAACAAAAAGGAGATGTTATTATGTTTAAACTGAAAGAACCCGAAAAATGCAAAAAGTGTCCGTACAAGCTTGGGATAATAAAAACAATTGAAAATCCCTGTATTGCGTGTAGAAATTCAGGACGAAAGACACATCCTTTTCCTGAACCGACTATAAAAAGAGAAGATAAAGGAAGGTGAAAGTATGTCATTAAAACTGTTAAATGCCGATATTACGAGATTTCCCTGTGATGCTCTTATCATATCAAGTGATTCATCGCTTATGAATGGCGGTGCAGCTTATGGTGCGTGTTATAGTGCCGCACAAATGAACTTTGGCGAATATATCAGTAATCACTTCCGAGATGAAATTTCGGTGGGAAATGCCTATCTGATTGAAAAAGAGAAAGCCAATTTTTCCGATGATTTGAAAGCGAAAAACGTAATAGTTACAACTGCCCCAAAATGGGTAGGCGGTGAATCAAATGAAATCGAACAGCTGGCTTCCTGTTATGTGAATAGTCTTGAAAAAGCACGTAAAACAGGAGCAAAAAAGATTGCAGTATCAATTATAAATTCAAGGATATTCGGTTTTCCATCAAATTTGTCCGAGCTTATAGCTAAAAGGACTATTTTACGTTATTTGGAGAACTATGACCTTGATGTATATCTTATACTCCATAATTGGAAATCATATGGTGTAAACAGGGATAAGATAGAGAAACTGCGTCAATACATAGAAAAGACTAAAGCAGAAGAAATGTGTTTCGCTGCCGAAGCACCTAAGAGAAAAGAATTATCAGCTTCGAAAAGAGCGAGTTTAGAAGAAAGACTGAAAAATAAAGACGAGAGTTTCTCTGAAATGCTTTTGCGATTGATTGATGAAAGAGGAATGAAAGATTCTGATTGTTATAATAAAGCAAATGTCAGCAGAAAAGTGTTTTCTAAAATTCGCTGTGATAGGAATTATCATCCCAAAAAGGAAACAGCGTTAGCCTTTGCACTTGCCTTGGAACTTGATATTGAGGGAACACAGCAGCTTTTAAGAACAGCAGGTTATAGCCTTTCTCACAGTAATATTGCTGATATTATTGTTGAATATCATATTCTGAATGGTATTTTTAAAGTATCTGATATTAATGAAATGCTTTATGAATATGATCAAAAATTGTTAGGTACTAATTGATATTACTTCAAAAAATACTCCTGAAAAAATGTCGCTTCAAAAGGGACAGACAGAATTCCAAATAATTGTTATAATATAATTACAGAAGAAAACAAACCCAATCCCAAAAAACAGGAGGAAACAGTATGAAAAACAATCTTACAGAAATGGTCTTTATCCTTGACAGAAGCGGCTCAATGTGCGGACTCGAGGGTGACACAATCGGCGGATTTAATTCCATGATTGACAATCAGAAAAAGCAGGAGGGCGAGGCTCTTGTGACAACGGTACTTTTCGACAATGAGTACGAACTGCTCCACGATCGTGTGAAGCTTTCGGAGATTAAGAAAATGACCGACAAAGAGTATTACGTCCGTGGATGTACGGCATTGCTTGATGCTGTAGGAAGAACAATCAGCCATATTTCTATGATCCGCAAGTATATCCGTGAAGAAGATATTCCTCAGAATACCATTATTGCTATCACTACAGACGGAATGGAAAATGCAAGTCACGAGTATAACTATGAGCAAATCAAGAAAATGATTGAGGAAAAGAAAAAGGACGGTTGGGAATTCCTTTTCATCGGAGCAAATATTGACGCTGCGGAAGAAGCAAGCAGAATCGGTATTTCCCGTGACCGTGCGGCAAATTACATATCCGATTCAGTCGGAACAGGTGCCGTGTATAATGCCCTCAGCGAGTCAATGAGCTGTATGAGAAAAACAGGTGCAGTTGCTAAAAACTGGAATGAAAACATCCTGAAAGACGCAAAAAGAAGAAAGAAGTAAATCGATAGGCAGACCGCACATTTGTTGTGCGGTTTTGCCATAAAAGTGAGGTGAGAAGATGATTTATGTTATGTCTGATATACACGGTAATCTTGAAAGATTTGAGTCGATTATGCGACAGATAAACCTCAAAGAGGAAGATACGCTGTATATTCTTGGAGATGTAATTGACCGCTATCCCTATGGAATTAAGATACTGCGGAAAATTATGAAAATGCCTAATGTGAAGATGCTTTTAGGCAATCACGAATATATGATGTTACAGGCTATCGGTCATTGCAAAGATGCTGCGGATGAAAAGAAAAACGCCTATAAAGGCGATGTTGAATTATGGTACTACAACGGCGGCGATGTTACTCATGATTATCTGAAACACATCCGCAAGGAATACCGTGCCGAAATATTTGAATATCTGAATAATCTTCCGCTGAATTATGATGTGACTGTAAATGATGTGAAATATAAGCTTGTACACGCATCGCCTGTTGATAATTATTATCTTGACCCGCTAAATGAATATGAATACGGCGATGAGGAATATTTTGCAGTATGGGCACGCTGGAAGCCTAATTATCCCATACCTGTGGGCTATAATCTGATATTCGGACATACTCCTACAATCTATTTTCACAATAAGGAATTGTGGGAAATCTGGAAAGATGAGCGTGCTATTGGTATTGACTGCGGATGCGGCTATGAACAAGGTCGTCTTGCTTGTCTGCGGCTTGATGATATGAAGGTGTTTTATTCGAAGTAACAATAAATCATATAAATTCAGATGGTAGTATTATGCTGGAAGTATTTCAAAAGATATATTTTGTTAGACTTGAAACAGAAATCCCTTATGCCTCCCGATGGGAGGCAAGGGTGTAATCTATATAAAAGCCTTGCTGTTTTGTGTATGACAGCAAGGCTGTATTATTCTAATATCGAAATAATCATATTTGCTATGTATTGTTTGCGATATAAGTATTTAAATTATAATAAAAACTGTTGTAACACTACACTTGATTTTTGAGGGGAACTGTGATATAATGAATATTGCAGATTTGCACATATACCAATATAACAAGGAGTACAATGCAGCATGAAAAGAATACTTATTGTGGAGGATGACAAAACCCTTGCATCGGGCTTATGCCGTGCCTTGAAAAATCAGGAAACGGAAGCAATTTCCGCAGAAAATCTGCATACAGCAAAAGAATGTCTTTACAATGGAGATGTCGCACTTGTCATTCTTGATGTTAATCTTCCTGACGGAAATGGCTTTGATTTTCTTCCATATGTAAAAAACGAATATGGTATTCCGGTGATTATGCTGACAGCAAATGACCTTGAATCTGATATTGTAGCAGGGCTTGAGGCTGGTGCTGACGATTACATTACAAAACCGTTCAGCCTTGCTGTTCTCCGTGCAAGAGTGAACACACAGCTTCGAAAAACAACTGACAGAAAAATTGCCAATCGTTTTGTATCCGATAAGTTCATCTTTGATTTTGAGCGAATGGAATTCAGCGTAGACGGAGTTATGGTTGAATTAAGCAAAACAGAACAAAAGCTTCTGCGTATTCTAACCGACAATGCAGGTATTACACTTTCCCGTGACAAGCTTGTTGACAGAATCTGGACTGACGGTGCGGAATACGTTGATGAAAATGCACTTTCCGTAACAGTAAAGCGTCTGCGTGACAAGCTTAACGCAAAGGACAGCATAAAAACGGTTTACGGAATAGGTTATATGTGGGTAAAGAACAATGAGAACTGAAGTATTGCTGATCGGAGAATTCAATCTGCTGCACTTTTTTCTGATTGCTGCTGCGGTTATTGCAATTGCATATGCGATTTATTCCAAAATCAAAATGAATCGGCAGATAAAAAAGCTTGATGAAATGCTTGACAAAGCCATTGATGGCAGCTTTACAGAAAGCTGTTTTGATGAGTCCACGCTTTCATATATCGAAAATAAAATGTGGAAGTATCTCTCCCTTTCAGAAATTTCCGCAAAGAAAACTGCTGCGGAAAAAGCAAAAATCAAGACTCTCATTGCTGATATTTCTCATCAGACAAAAACTCCCGTGTCCAATATTCTGCTTTATTCGGAACTGCTTGCGGAATGTGACCTTTCCGATACGGAAAAGGAATATGCCAACCGAATTTTTTCCCAGTCGGAAAAACTGTCCTTTCTGATTACATCTCTTGTAAAGCTTTCAAGACTGGAAACGGGAATTATTGCACTTTCGCCAAAGGAAACAGCAATTGCGCCAATGCTTCAGAATATTGTAGTTCAAGCACAGGCAAAGGCTGAGGAAAAGGGACTGGAACTGACGCTGGAGTGTAATGACGAAAAGGCTGTATTTGACGAAAAATGGACAAATGAGGCTATCTGGAATATCGTTGATAATGCGCTGAAATATACCCATAAGGGCAGCGTAAAAATAGCCGTTAAAGAATATGAAATGTTCGTATGTATTGAAATTTCCGACACGGGATGCGGTATTCCCGAAGCTGAACAAGCACAGATTTTTTCACGTTTCTACCGTTCAGAAAGTACCGTATCGGAGGAAGGCATAGGTATCGGTTTGTACCTTGCAAGGCAAATAGTTTCGTCAGAAAACGGTTATATCAAAGTTACATCGGAAATCGGGAAAGGTTCAACATTTTCCGTATTTCTTTCAAAACTGTAAGAATTAATTCTGCCATGGAAATAATGTGGAAAGAATTATCGTTTATAATCTGTATTGTAGAAAAATCTACGATACAGATTTTTATTTGTAAAGGAGCTTTTATTATGGCAATACTTGAAACATATCAACTGAAAAAAACATACGGCAGCGGAGAAAATGCTGTACACGCCCTTGACGGTATAACCCTTGAAGTGGAACAGGGCGAATTTGTTTCTATTGTAGGAACATCGGGAAGCGGAAAATCCACACTTCTTCATATGCTTGGCGGACTTGACCGCCCCGACAGCGGAGATGTTTTTGTTGACGAAAAGGATATTTTTTCTCTCGGT
>CALFMA010000168.1 GCA_937880065.1 uncultured Ruminococcus sp. | reverse complement strand
GGGAATATTCATAGCAGAAATTGCCTCGGAAATATCATCTATAACAGGCATTGGTTCAGGCTGTGCAGGCTGAACTGGAGCAGGAGCAGGCTGAACAGGTGCTGGTGCAGGAGCCTGTGGAATATCTCCGCCGATATCTTCAAGAACAGGAGCCTTGATGCCCTCCTCCATTGAGGAGATAACCTGCTTTACAACAGCAGGAGTATCGGGGATAGAATTGCCGATATCGTCAAGAATAGGTGCTGTAAGTTCTTCGTCAATTACGGAAACAGCTTCCTTTGCAGCAGCAGAAGCCTCTGCAATAGAATCGCCGATTTCATCAAGAACAGGAGCTTTTACATCAGCAGCAGGCTTAGGTGCTTCAACAGGAGCAGCTTCATCTGCGGAAGTGAAAAGCTGATTTGCCAGAGTATCCCAGTCGCTCTGATAGTCACGAGTTTCTGCCTGTGGCTGAGCCTGTGGTGCAGGAGCAGTATTCTGTGACATAAATGAATTCTGTTCCATAGCATTGATAGCAGCAGAAATATCGTCAATTACAGGAGGTGCTGCGGGAGCAGGCTGTGGTTCTTCCTTTGGTGCGTCTACAGCAAACTGTGCAAGGAAGTCAGCCTCGTCGTTTGTTTCTTCTACAGGAGCTTCATCGGGCTTCTGAATAGCAAACTGTGCAAGGAAGTCGTCAACTGGAGGAGCATCATTCTGTGCTGCGAGAGCAGGTGCTTTCTCCAGAGTGACAGGACGTTCAGCTTCAAAGTAATTGGGTTTTTCTTCCTGAGTTTCAACAGGTTTATTTATTGCAAACTGTGCAAGGTCATCGTTAAGTGCAGGTGCACCGTTTGGCTGATATGCAGGCTTTGGAGGCTGCTGCTGAACGGGAGCAGGTGCAGGTGCAGGGGGAGGGGGAGGAGGAGCAGCAGGCTGAGGTGCTGATGTGATTTTAGCAGTTGTGTTGCCTAATGGGATAATTCCCTCATCTTCAATTCCCTTTTTCATTCTGAGGCGTTCCTCTTTAAGGAGAGCCTTCATTTCCTTCTGGTCGGATTTAATCATTTCCTTGGCAATTTTAACCTTGCATCTTTCGCAGGTAATTTCGCCTAAATCGGTCATATTTCCGCCACGGCGATAGCGTGTCAGATTTTCAGGCTTTGCGAGATTGATACCGCAGCCTGTTCTTTTGTCGTTGAAGGTTCCGTGAACCTCGTCGTTAAATGAAGCTGTTACAAGGGTAATAAACATAACCTTCTCCAATCCTGCCGACTTAGCAACGGCAGTCCACGCTTTAACGGCAGCGGGGAGCCGATTTTTTTGCAATATGCACAATATGCATACTTAATCATTATATTATATATTATTATACATCATTTCACAAAAAAAATCAACAGTTTTTTTGTAATTAAGTAGTAAAAATATACTAAAAATTAAATTTTCGGCGGAAATAACAAATTGTTATCATAATTTTTGTCCATAATTTCACTCATTGTTACAAAATTTAGGAGTTTTTCAACAATGGCTGTCTACGAATGATATAAATTCGTCGAATAATAGACGGCTGAAGGGAATACGAACTACAGGGAAAATATATGTGAAAATTTTCGCAAAGCTATTGCATTTCTCTTTATAATGTAGTATAATTAATAGTGTATTTGATTTTATTGCTCCACCAACTAACTCTTGAAGAATTATATGAAGCTTGGGGAGCAAAAGGCAAGGAAGAAAGCCGAAATAATACTGCCGTATTGTGAGGTTTTATGATGAAGAATTTTGCTCTCCAATCAAAATGGAAAATTCAGGAGTTAATTTGGGGAGCAATATATCGGAGGGGTGTTATGAAACTCATTTCTGTGGTTGTACCCTGCTATAATGAGCAGGAAGTGCTGCCGATGTTTTACGACGAAATAATAAAAGTCAGCGACGGTATGAAAAAAGAGCATAACGACATTGACTTTGAATTCCTGTTTATAAATGACGGCTCAAAGGACAGAACCCTTGAGATTTTCCGTGAGCTTGCCGACAAGGACAAGCGTGTGAGATATATTTCCTTTTCACGCAATTTCGGCAAGGAATCGGGAATGTACGCAGGTTTGAAGAACTGCAAGGGCGACTATGTAGTTGTTATGGACGCTGATTTGCAGCATCCGCCTAAATTTCTGCCTGAAATGTACAACTATGTCAAGGACGGCGAATTTGACTGTGCCACAACACGCAGAGTAAGCCGTACAGGTGAATCTCCTGTGCGTTCATGGTTTGCTATGAAATTCTACAAGATAATGAACAAGATTTCCGATACGGAAATTGTTGACGGTGCACAGGATTTCCGCTTTATGACAAGACAAATGGTTGACGCAATTCTCGATATGTCGGAATACAACCGTTTTTCAAAGGGAATTTTCAGCTGGGTAGGCTTCAAGACAAAGTATATGCCCTATGAAAATGTTGAGCGTCCTGCCGGTACGTCCTCATGGTCATTCTGGGGATTGTTCAGATATTCCCTTGAAGGAATTATGGCGTTTTCAACATTTCCGCTTGCGCTGTCAATTTTCTGTGGAATATTCAGCCTTATAATCGGCTTTATCCTTTTGGTTATCGCCTTGATTATTACTCTTGCAACAGATAATTCAGCGTCAGCATTATATATACTTTCCGTGATTTTCGGTATGGGCGGCGTTCAGCTTGGCTGTATCGGAATTATGGGACAGTATCTTGCTAAAACTTACCTTGAAGTTAAAAAGCGTCCAATTTATATAACAGGGGAAACTGATGAGGATTACCGCAGTAAGAAATCCGCAGAAGTAAAGAACAATGAATAAAAGGACAAGACTTGTTGTATCGCTGCTTTTTGTGGTGCTTATAATACTTGCGGCGGCGATTACGAGATTTTATCTTGATGCCGAAAACAATCCTGTTATGAATGCAGGCAATGAAAACTCCGAAAAGGTTATTTCTGTCAACGATGAGGGTTATTCCATATTTTCTACGGAAAGCGGATTATACGGCATATCCGAATCGGGGAGAATTCTTGCGGCGGCAGAGTGGAACAGCCTTGAATTTGCAGGGGAAAACCTGTGCATTGCCTCAAAAAAAGCAAACGGCAAATTGAAATACGGCTGCATTGACTTTGACGGAAATATTGCCGTGCCGCTTATTTACAGCAGAATTGAAAAGAAATCGGCAGCTGATATGACTTTTTACTGCGGATTTGTTGAAGATGAAGAAATTGTTCTTTATGATGAAAAGTTTAATCCATGCTTTACAAGCGTGTGGAAAAGCTGTTCATTCAGCAATGACGAAATCCGCCTTGAAAATGAAAAGGGCAGTTACCTTTACAAAACAGGTGACAAGGGGCTTCTTTTCAGAAGTGCAAATCTTACCTGCAAAATTATGGAAAAGCCCGTTGAACTTAACATTTACAGCAGAGTGCTTCTTTCAAAGCTTACACCTGCTATGATTGAGAAAATGACGGATTTCACGGACTGTTATGTTTCATATGTTTTCAGCGGAGATGAAGCTGCATTTAAGGCAACAGGTGCTGATATATGGCAGTTCAGGAAGCTTTTCCCGATTCGGAAGAAATTGTCAGCAAAAGCCTTGAAAATGTTTCAGAACTGCATATTTACAGCGTTGGCTCAGAGGACGGAATATTGCTTTATGACGTTTCCCTGTCGGCTGATGTAAATATAGAATATGCTGCGGAAGATGAATCAATACAAACCCTTGATACACAAGTCAAGGCGGCTGTGAGATTCCGTGGTAATTACGAAACGGATTTAGAAGCTGTTTCAGGCTCGTTTGAGCCGAATATTCCCGATTATCCGCAGGAGGAAACAACTGTGGAGGTTACTAATACCAATCCCTAAAACAACAGCAGACAAATCTAA
>CALFMA010000167.1 GCA_937880065.1 uncultured Ruminococcus sp. | reverse complement strand
CGGATAACCGGCAGCAAAGGCAAGGACAATGACAAAATCGTCCACCATTTCTTCGATTTCCGAGAGTTTATGTACGCGGTAGCCTGCAAAGGAATGTCCGCGCACGAAATCATCGCTTGCAAAAATACCTGCAACCGGAATGCCGTATTCACGGAATACAGCCATAATTTTCATTGCGCCATCGCCCATGCCGTAAATGAAGATGGGACGTTTTTCAGCCTTCAGGCGTTCCCAGCAAGTTTTCTTTTCTGTGATAAGGCTTTCCAGCCCTGCGCCCTTCGGGGGAAATGCAGTGACATTCATAGATGCAAGGTCCTTTCTATCTGATTACATGCAGTCGCACTCGGTAAAGCCGACCATATCACGTCCGCGGATTCCGTATCTGTCACGCATATTGTTCATATGCTTGTCAATGAGGTTTGAAACCTGACGGACGCATTTAATGCTTTTTACTTCCTTAGTGGGAGTATCGGCATCTTTACTGTGAATTATAATAGTTCCGCATCCGAACATTCTCTGGAAGAAAGGACGCTGAACGCTTTTATCAATGATTTTGTAGAGGTCAATTTCGTCCTCCTCAACATTAAAAAAGCCTACTCTTGTGATGAATTTAGTTGTTGTGAGATAGTATCTCGTGAATGAAAGAGGCAAACCAAAAAGTGTACGTTTTTTATCTGTCCAAACGTATTTTATTTCTTCTTTAGCCATAATAATTCTCCTTTCGGCTTTGGAAATAACTTTCCTTATACTATTTTACCACAAAAACCGAAATAAGTCAACAGTAAATTCATACAATACACGGAAAATTAAGCGTTAGTTAATGCTTTTTTTAAAAACTAATTTACGGGTATTTTCGGGAATTACTTATTCATCATATTCTTTAATTCGCCGAATAACTCCACATCATTTTCGTTAACCTTGATGTTGGTACGCATTGTATATCCCTCAGCATTCTGCACGGTAATTTCAATAATGCTGTCCTTGTTGACCTCGCCTGCCGCAGCAGAGAGGAACATCAAAAGCTTTGGGTGGTCTTGTGTAAAACGCTCAAAAAGGGGCTTGATTTTCATAAATGCCAATGGATTCATATTTATCGTTCCTTTCGTTATTTGTCGGAAAATCGCAGTATTAGGTGGTGAGGCAGGCATACCACAGGGATTTCCTCGGATTTGAGAGTACCTGTCTTTACGCAGGTTTTATCGGGGCAGTCAGCCTCGGAAATGCGGATTTCGCCATTTTCAATCTCAACTATATTATAGCCGCCGCCCTCATAGTCTATGCGGATAGTCTGATTTTCAGCCGTTGACAAATCAAAGCTGTACAGCACTTCATTGTCACGGATAACGCTTACCATTTTTGAATCGGCAGGTCGCAGCATATAGAGGGAAATAGAGGCAGAAACCGCAAAAACGACTATAACGCATATCAAAATAATTTTTACACCTTTTGTCATATACATTTTCCTTGAATATTTAAGAGGCTGATTTCGGTCAGCCTCTTTATTCTTTATAGGATAGTGATATGCCTTTAGCAAAGCTAATAGCCAATAGCCAATAGCTAAAGGCTCAGTCTTACTTAATAAGAAGTGACTTACCTGTCATTTCAGCAGGCTGTGGAACTCCCATAATATCGAGCATTGTGGGTG
>CALFMA010000166.1 GCA_937880065.1 uncultured Ruminococcus sp. | reverse complement strand
ATACCTATTTCGAATCCAATCGGCATCAAACGCTGGTCAGCGTTATCTTGACGAAGAATTAAACGATATTCGCTTCTTGAAGTCATCATTCTGTACGGATCAGAGCAACCCTTAGTTACAAGATCATCGATAAGAGTACCGATATATGAACCGGAACGCTCAAAAATAACAGGCTCTCTGCCAAGAATTTTCAATGCGGCATTAATGCCTGCCACCATTCCCTGTGCGGCTGCTTCCTCATATCCAGAACTTCCGTTGAACTGACCTGCACCGTATAATCCAGACAATTGCTTAAACTCCAAGGTCGGGAGCAATTGCAGCGGATCACAGCAATCATATTCAATGGCATAAGCAGGACGCATAATTTCGACATTTTCCAAGCCTTGTATAGTTCTTAAAAATGCAAGCTGAACATCTTCCGGTAACGACGATGACATTCCCTGTAAATAATACTCATCTGTTGATAATCCCATAGGTTCAACAAAAAGCTGATGTCTTGGCTTGTCAGAAAATCTTACCACTTTGTCCTCGATTGACGGACAGTAGCGAGGCCCTACCCCCTCTATTCTGCCACCATATAAAGGTGACCTGTGAAGGTTTGACATGATGACTTCATGGGTATTACTGTTTGTATAAGTAGTGTAACAACTAACCTTATTTTCAAGGATTTCAGGATTAGTTTCAAATGAAAGAGGAACGATATTTTCATCACCGTCCTGTCTTTCCATAACTGAAAAATCTATACTTCTCTTATGAACACGGCATGGCGTACCTGTTTTGAAGCGACGAAGTTCAATGTCGTTATCAATAAGGCTTTGAGATAAACCAATACTTGGCAGGGCAGAATCAGGACCGCTTTCAAAGGAACTTTCACCAATGTGAATTTTTCCTTTTAGATATGTACCTGTAGCAATAATTACACATTTTGTGCTATATTCCGCACCAAGTGAAGTTACAACACCTGTGATTTTACCATTTTCTGTGACAATTTGAGAAATCTCACCCTGTTTAACATAGAGATTTTCCTGTTCTTCACAGACTTTTTTCATATATTTATGGTACTCAACCCTGTCAGCCTGAACTCTAAGGCTATGAACTGCAGGGCCTTTACCACGATTCAGCATACGGCTCTGGATAAAACATTTATCCGCAGCCTTACCCATTTCACCGCCGAGAGCATCAATTTCTCTTACAAGATGACCTTTAGCAGTACCGCCAATTGACGGATTACAGGGCATATTAGCAATTTGGTCGAGAGAAATTGTAAACATGGCAGTTTTCACACCAAGGCGAGCAGAAGCGAGAGCCGCTTCAACGCCGGCATGACCGCCGCCGACTACAATAACATCAAACGAACCCATTTTATATGACATAGAAACACCTCGTTAATGTTCCACGTGGAACAATTTGTCCCACATAATTTATTTTCCAACACAAAATCTTGAGAAAACCTCGTCTACAACTGCATTTGTAACTTTTTCACCCGTAAGCTCCAGCAAATATTGTTCCGCCTCATCAAAAAGTACATTTACAGCGTCGAGCATTTCTCCGAAATTCAAAGCATCAATTGCCGCTGAAACAGCAGTCAAAGAATTTTCAATACACAATTTCTGTCGCTCATTTGCGGCAGTTGCAGAAGAAAAACTATCGGAATTAAGCTCAAATAATTCTTTTATAGCTTTTTCAAGTTCGGAAATACCCTGATTTTCCCTAGCGGAAATATATACAATATGTTGAAAAAAATCTTCCAACTTACTGCTGTCAAGGAGCATTTCCTCATCTGATTTATTAACCACGGCAACGCACTTTTTATTATTAATTTTATTAATTAACTCAAAATCGTCCTCCGACAGCGGACAACTTCCGTCAAAAACAGCAAGTACTAGTTCCGAAGCCTCAACGGTTTTCCAAGCAATATTAACTCCAATTCCCTCGATTACATCCTCAGTTTCACGAATACCGGCAGTATCTGAAAGCCTCAAAGTAATATCACCAAGGGAAACAGACTCCTCAACGACATCACGGGTTGTGCCTGCAATATTAGTAACAATACTTCTTTCGCAGCCGCTTAAACAGTTGAAAAGTGTAGATTTTCCGACATTCGGTCTGCCTACAATAGCAGTAGAAACGCCCTCACGAACAATTCTTCCTCTGTCGTAATCGGCGGTCAATCCGCTTAAATCAGCCTTTACAGCTTCAAGTTCCGACATCAGAACATCAGGCTCAACCTCAGGTATATCCTCATCGGGATAATCTGCCCATACTGCCAGTCCTGCCAACAGCTTCATCAGCCTATCAGAGCATTTTCTCACAGCCTTGAATACCGCTCCCTCACGGAGACTTTCAGCCATTTTCAGTTCCAATTCGCTCTTTGCCGAAATTACATCCATTACCGCCTCAGCCTGGGTTAAGTCAAGCTTTCCGTTGAGAAATGCCCTTTTCGTGAATTCTCCTGCCTCAGCTGTAACCGCACCATTTTTCAATGCCGCACGAAGAATTTTTCTCGATACATACAATCCGCCGTGGCAGGAAAGTTCAGCTGTATCCTCGCCTGTATAGCTGTGGGGAGCTTTAAAAATCGTCAGCACGCAATCATCAATCCGCTGACCGTTATCGTGGGCAATACCATAAGCACAGGTATACCCCTCCATTTCTGCAACTTTTTTTCCGCCAAAGGGCTTGAAAATTTTCTCAGCAACAGCAATGGCGTCATCTCCCGAAATGCGTATAACGGCAATTCCGCCAACTGCATTCGGTGTCGAAACCGCAGCAATCGTTCCCATAATCTATCTCCTGTAAAGGGCTGTCACAAGTCAACCTGCAACAGCCCTTTTTTCTTAAAATTCAATTTTTCCGTAAAGTCCGCCTTCCATTGAATCCTCAGGCTTTGGCTTCTTGTAATCCTTTTCAAATGATGTTGAAAGGTCAATTGCCTTTGCCTCAAAATTCTCACGACGGTTGTTATTTCTGCCACCGTTTCTGCCACGTCTGTCATCACGGCGAGGACCTCTGCCTCTGCCGCCGTTATTGCGATTATTTCTGGGATTTGTGGAAGAAATAATAATCTTTCTGTAAGGCTCCTCACCAACTGAACGTGATTCAGCACCCTCAATCTTTGATACAGCAGAGTGAATTACTCGTCTTTCATAAGGATTCATAGGCTCAAGCTGCTGTGAACGTCCTGTTCTGATAACGGACTTTGCAACCTTAGCTGCAAGCTGCTCAAGAGTTTCCTTTCTCTTTTTTCTGTATCCAAGACAATCAATTGTAATTCTGAAATAGTCCTTATCGCCCTTGTTTGCGATAATTGAACAGAGATACTGGATTGAATCAAGAGTTTCGCCACGTCTGCCAATAATTGTACCGTTATTATCGCTCTGAATATCAATTACTGCACCTGTTTCATTCTGATAAATAACGTAAGTTGCATCAATTCCCATAGCATTGAAAATGCTGATAATGTAATCTCTTGCAATTTTAACCTTAGGATTAATAAGTGCCTCATCCTCAATTACTGTGAAGTCATCAAGTGAGAACTCAACTTCTTCTTCCTTATTTACGTTGGTTTCAGCAGTGTCTTTTAACCTTCTTTTCCAACTAATTTTACATT
>CALFMA010000165.1 GCA_937880065.1 uncultured Ruminococcus sp. | reverse complement strand
CCCATTTGACCTATCAGGCGGACAAAAAAGACGCGTTGCGCTTGCGGGAGTTATGGCTATGGAGCCTAAGGTGCTTGTTCTTGATGAACCTGCATCATCTCTTGACCCTCTTGCCCGTGATGTGCTTTGTGAAATTTTCAGAGAATACCTTGCAGTAGGTGACGGAAACCGTTCAATAATTTTCTCAACTCACAATATTGCCGATATGGAATTTGCTACGGATTACGCTGTATTTATGGCTGAGGGAAAAGTCGTTGAACAGGGATTTGTTGAGGATTTGAAAGAAAAATACATACTGGTTCACGGTGACGCTGACAAGTGCGAAAAGGCAAAGCCCTATATGCTTTCCTGCACATCTAACAGCATGAATTTCGAGGGAATTGCCCTTTCCGAAAATCTTGTAAAGCTGACACAGCTTGACACAGCTGTTGAAAAGCCTAATTTACAGCAGTTAAGCGTTGGTATTCTCAGAAAGGCGGAGAAAGATGGAGAATAAAAAAACGAGTATATTTCAGGCTTACAAGCTTTATCACAGCATGGGGTTTGTAAAAGAAGTATTGCTTGCTGCAATTTTTTCACTGGCGGGAAGTTTGTTTTTTGGTGTGTTTCTTCTTGATAAAAGTGAAGATGAAGAACTGCGGTTTGTTATACTCTTTTTCAACAGTTTCATGTGCTACATTGCCTCGGCTATAAATGTATTTATGACAGCTGATACAAGAATCAGCGGTTTGGTTTACCGAACAGTAAAAGAGCCTATTGAAATGTATCAGAAGCAGCATATAGCAAGTGTATTGGCAGGTGTATCAGTAATACTGTTAAATCAGCTGATTGTGGGTATTGCTTTTTCCTGTTTGTGGGAAAGTATATATATGTCACTTGGTTTGATTTTTCTGAAAGCGGTTACTAATATATTCAGCGTAATCAAACATGATGCATTCAGAAGTATAATTTATGTTATAAGCGGTTTGCCGTTATTTGTATATACAATATGTATGAAAAATTTATTTGAAAAAAAGTTTTTTGATTTTGAGTTCGGAATTGCACAAATAGTACTTGTTGTTTTATCGGCGGTAATCTTCTTTGTTTCTGAAAAAGTTGTGCTTAAATCAATCAGAAAGAAATGGTATAAGGATTAAGGTGAAGTTTATGAAAGAATTTTTAAGAGCGTTAAAATTGTATATGAAAGTGAATTTTACGCCGTCTTTACTGGCTATTCCTTTCTTTTTTATGTTTTTAAGTCTTGTTCTTATTATTGTATCGGGAATAAAAAGTGCAGAGAATTATACGTCAACTCTTAGGTTTGTCAGTCAATTACATATGGGACTTTTTAGTGTTGGGTTTACCAGTGGAGTGTTAGCGAGTTTGAAATTTTTCCACTCAACAAAATTTGCAAAATTATATTTCACAAAGGCGAAATCTTTTTCTATGCTGTTCCTTTGTGTGATTTATGACCTCGTACTTTTTGTGGCGGCGGCTTTATTCATCAGGGTTGATTTAGCTTTTGATATGCTTATTGTCAATGCGGTTTCATCTTTTATTCTCTGTATGATTAACACTACTTTATGGCTTGAAACAAAATACAGTATATATGGCTTGATACCTTGGATTGCATTCTGTTTCGGCGGAAATTCAATTCTGGAGAATATACATTACGGACAGTACGGCTTTGGTCTACCTGTATATGCCGATGTGGCTATAGCTGTCGGAATTTATCTTTTTGTTTTGTTACTGACAATTGCAATATCGACACATTGGTGGAATAAATCACAGAGAAATATCGTTGGTAAGGCAAGTCAGATGATTAAAGCGTAAGGGGGATTTTATGAAAGACTTTTTAAAGGCATATAAGCTTTATATGAAAAATTATTATCCGCCTGCAGCAATTATAATCAGCATAGCCGTAATGTCAATCGGATTATTCTTTGCATTATTTGCAAAGGATATTGAAACTCACCATAATTATATGAAAACACTTGTACTTATTACGGTTTTTCATTTTGGTATTTTTGTTGATAATCCTATAATGATGTTGTGTAAAAATTCGGGATATTTCTATTCAATACCTTTTGCAAAAAAATATCACACAATTGTACCTTTTTTTGCTGTATTTTCAATTTTATTCCTGTATGATATTATTCTGTTTTCAGCGGCTGTAAGTAATCTGGGATTTAAATTTGCCACGGATTTAATGCTGTGGAATGCTATTATTACTGTTGCAGCAAGCTTTTTTCAGGTAATTAATAAAGAACATAAGTCAATGCTTTTTTCAAATATTCCATTTTTTATAATTATCTTTTTTACACCTGTTGTTAAAAATTCAATTGCTGATAAATTCGGCTTTGGCTTGCCGTTACATGTTGATATATTCATTACAATGGGTGTATACATTGCAGGAAGTATTATTACAATTGCTATACTCAATCGTTTATGGAAAAAGAGAAGTATAAGGAGGACTTTATGAAAGACTTTTTAAAGGCATATAAGCTTTATTTCAAATCGGCATATAGTCCGATACTTATAGGCGTCAGCGTAATTTTTAATGTATTTACCTGCGTAGCTTTGATATTTGGCAATGCAAAGATAACAGATGAAGGTTATATGAGTATGATTGGCACCATAGGAATGTCAAACTGTTTTCTGATTATATGGTTAATCAGCGGTAAACCTATAATAGCAAATAATAAATTCTTTTTGTCAGCAAGCTGTAATAAAGCCTTATTTACAACAGCACCAATAGCGGCAGGATTGACAGTAGAAATGATTTACAGTACTATATTGATAACAGTTTCATATTTTGCTCTTGAAAGAGCCGCATTGCCCGATGTTATAATAATGCTTGCGTTTAATATGGTATTTTCATCTTTTATAATATCAATGGCGAATATGCCAAAAATGCTTGTTCCGTTTATTATAAGCTATATACTGCTGTTTTCTCAGCCTGTTATATTCAATCATAATTATTTTAAGGGGATAAAGGGCTTTGGCTTTGAACTTCCGCAGGCTGTTCTGATAGCCGCAGTTATGCTCGTTGTTGGCATTGGTCTGAATATTATTGTGATGAATTTATGGTGGAATAAATCGGGAAGAAGTTTTAAAATTGAACCGCAAAAAAATGTACTTGTATTTGGGAATAAATAATGGGGTTCTCTAAAAACCGGAACACGAGCGAAATTTCGTAAATGACAAATGTCAGTTACAAGGCGGCAAACCGCAGTAATACTTTGTGTATTGCAA
>CALFMA010000164.1 GCA_937880065.1 uncultured Ruminococcus sp. | reverse complement strand
CATGAGCAGAGCTTTATTCACGATAATCAGCAGGAATTCCTTGACGCTATGCATCGGACAAAGGCTGAAATCCTCATGAACAGCGGCGAATATGTAAAAATAAAGGGTAGAGAATTTTATATCTGCGGTGTTATGCCTGAATACTCTGTGTATAAAAAAGACGGCGGCTATAAAAATCTTGATGATTTTACCCTTGACGATATGAAGAAAAATTTAGGCGATTGTCCAAGGGGCGAGGTGCTTTTACTTGCCCATAACCCACTTTTTGGGGAGGTTTACGCTGACTGGGGTGCTGATTATACTTTCAGCGGCCACATTCACGGCGGAGTTGTGCGGCTTTTCGGAGTTGGCATACTTTCCCCCGAGCGAAAATTTTTCCCGAAATATTCCAAGGGAATTTACGATATATCGGGGAAAAAGCTGCTTGTATCCGCAGGTGTGGGCAAGCTCAGAATGTTCAATCCACCCGAAATAATCACATATAAACTTTAAAGCAAACTGCACAAGTTCTTGATTAAGAATTTGTGCAGTATTTTTTTGTAAATTCAAAAATCCCGAAAATTATAAGTGCAGCACCGCCAATCCACGAAAAATCACGGCTTATTGCGGCTATTTTCCGCCCTGTGAGTCCGCCGAGAATAATTGCCGCAAATCCCGAAATAATGGCAAAAATTGCTGTTGCAGCGGGATTTATTTTGTTTCCGCCCATGGCAAGCCCGATTGAAAGGGAGTCAACAGATACAGCCGCCGCCAAAGTTGCCGCCTCATTAAGGGACAGCTGCTTTGAATTGTCGCAATCTGCCGCCGTATCGTCCAGATAAAGCTTTATGACAATGCCGCTTTCCTTGGTGTGCAGGGACAATTCTCCACGTTTTTCAAGGCGGCGGACGAGGTTTCTAACAATGCTTTTAAAAATTGTTGAAAACCCGATTGCAAGAATTATGAAAAATCCCAGCCATATGCAGACTTTTTCGGGAATAAAACGGCTTAAAATGTGGGAAAATATAAGGGAAATCCACAGAAAAAAAGCTCCCACAGCACTTATAACAGCCGCCGATGAGAGGGGAATTTTTATTTTGCTGCACTCATATGCCATGGCGGCAAGAAAAATGTCAACGCTGACAATAACTGATAGTATAATTTCACGTAACAAAATATCACCTCCACCCATAATATGAGTAAAAAAATGTTTTTGTTACAAAAATTTCCACAGCAATATAATGCGAAAATTTCTCCACAAGGCTGTCAATAAGTTTTCAACATACTGTTGAAAGAACGGTTGAATAACAGGTTGATTGTTGAAAACTTTGTGGAGAGTGTGGAAAGAAACGTAATATCCCTGTTTTTTCCTGGGGTTTTTCTTGAAAAAGTGTTGATAAAAGGTGAAAACAGAGGAATAATAAAAAAGTATTGTGGAAAACTCTCCGCAATAACATCACAAAAAAAGGACTTGATTTTTGAATGAAGAAAATTTTAGCTGCAACGGCTGTTTTTATGACTTTACCATTTGTATTTACAAGCTGTGGCGAGGATGATGCACCAAATCCTACGGGCAAGGAGCATTTTGAAACTTATGATTACGGCAACAACGAGGCTCATAAGGATATGGATATGGACAGGGTTGAGGACTCCGTCCGTGACGGCGTGGACGATGTGGAATCCGCCGCTGATGATGTAATTGACGGTGCAGGTGACGTTGTAAGCGATGTTCTTGATGGCTTTGACGGCGATGAAACTACCGAAATATCGACAAAAACTGACACTACAACTCACACATCAACTACCGATAGAAGATAAGTTTTCAACATTTACGCAGCAGAGTGTTGAAAACTAACCCCGAAATTTTGAAATAAGCTAAAAAAAACCACCACCATATCTCACTTGATACGGTGGTGGTTCTATGTTATTCCTCAATTTACAGCTATTTTCGGCTCATTTTATCAGAGTTTATCCGCAAATAGCCTTGATAGCCTCTGCCATAATTTCCGCATTGAGAAGCAGACTTTCCTCGGTTATAAACTCGTCAGCACCGTGCATATTGCCGCTGCCGCCCTCGTATTCCGCACCGAATGCAACGCCGCCCTCGATGTCGTGAACGTAAGTTCCGCCGCCAATAGTGATACAGCCGCCTTTTTTGCCCGTAACTTCCTCGTAAACACGGATAAGGGACTGGACAAAATCGCTGTTTTCGTCGGTATAATGGGGGTCAACAGCTACAACAGAATCAATTGTGATGCCGCCCTGTTCAAGCTTTCCGCAGATGATTTCCTGCATTTCCTCTTTGGTGAAGCTGAATGAGAAACGCACGTCAATTCCACCCTCGATATATAACTTTTCAGCCTTTTCAACAGTTTTCAACAGTGACAACACACAGGTAGTTTCTGCCGATTTATCGCCAAAAATTGCACTTCCGCAAAAGTCGTTGTGTTGAAAGTTTTGTTTAAGAGTGTTGATAGCTGTTGAATTTCCCGAATAGTCCGAAAGAAACTTTGTAATGGCATTTTCGCCCTTTTCGGGAGTTGATGCGTGGGCGGATTTTCCCTCATATAGAACCGAAGATGTGTCACTTTCAACAGAGCAAGCCATGGGAACTGCGTTGATGACCTCCCCTGCCTTGATTGTGAGATTTTCGCTGATTTCAGCAGAAAAATAAACTCTCAGCATACCCTTTTCACCGTTGATTACAGGATATTCACCGTCTGGAGTGAATACCATAGGCGGCAGAGGGTGCTTTTTGCTGTAATTTTTAATATCAGGGCCGCCGTTTTCCTCGTTTGTGCCGAAAATAAGGCGAACTCCCTTTTTGAGCGGAATTCCCAAGTCTTTGAGAGTCTTCATAGCGTAGAGAGATGCCACAGCAGGGCCTTTGTCGTCAATTGTTCCTCTGCCTGTTAAAATGCCGTTTTCACGCTTCAGAACGTATGGGTCGGAAGTCCAGCCGCTGCCCTCGGGAACTACATCAAGGTGAGAGAGAATTGCAAGGGCAGGTTCGGTGCTGTCAAAATCAGCTGAGCCTGCGTAGTTTTCAACATTTTCCACAGGAAAACCGAATTCCTCACACTTATTCAGCATAATTTCAAGTGCCTTTGCGGAGTTTTCGCCAAATGGGCAATTCTCTGTCGGCTCATCCTCAACACTTCTTACAGCAATAAGTTCACCGAGAAAAGCAATCATTTCTTCTTTTTTATCTTCAAGGTATTTTCTGATTTCAGTCATAGATAACTCCTAATTGTGATTGATTTTAGAGATGCACTTTATATTTGGTAGCAAAAAAACCGCAGAAAACTGCGGTTTTTTGCCTGATTGTGTTTCCACAACAGTAGAAAGAAAGGATAAATATGAAAAGTGAATATATCAGTTAACAATAGCTCTCTCTGTTTCCTTGTCAAAGAGGTGAATTCTGTTAGGATCGATAGCAACCTTGATATCATCACCGGGCTTAGCTGTTGTTCTTGGGCTTACTCTTGCTGTAAGGCTGTGTCCCTCGCATGTGAGGTAGAGGTAAGTCTCAGCACCCATCATTTCTGTGATTTCAACGTAAGCATCAATAACACCTGTTGTAGCGTTAGAGAGGTACATTTCCTCGTCGTGGATAGACTCAGGACGGATACCGAGAGTAATCTCTCTGCCAACGTAGTTAGGAAGCTCATCGTTAACCTTTGACTCAGGAACGATAATCTGGTATGTTTTACCGCTGGACATTCTTGATCCGCTTGAACCAAATTCAACGATAAACTGACCATATTCTTCCTTGAGAACAGCGTCGATGAAGTTCATCTGAGGTGATCCGAGGAATCCTGCAACGAACTTGTTTACAGGGTTCTCATAGAGGTTCTGAGGTGTGTCAACCTGCTGAACGAAACCGTCCTTCATACAAACGATTCTGTCACCCATTGTCATAGCCTCAGTCTGGTCATGAGTTACATAGATAAATGTTGTACCGAGCTTCTTGTGAATCTTAGCAATCTCGGTTCTCATCTGAGCACGGAGCTTAGCGTCGAGGTTTGAAAGAGGCTCGTCGAGAAGGAATACCTTAGGTGAACGAACGATACAACGACCGAGAGCAACTCTCTGACGCTGACCACCTGACATAGCCTTAGGCTTTCTGTCGAGGAGGTGAGTAAGGTCGAGAATCTTAGCTGCCTCGTTAACCTTTCTCTCGATTTCATCCTTAGGTACCTTACGGAGCTTGAGTCCGAAAGCCATATTATCGAATACTGTCATATGAGGGTAGAGAGCGTAGTTCTGGAAAACCATCGCAATATCTCTGTCCTTAGGAGCAATATCGTTTACAAGGCGGTCGCCGATGTAAAGCTCACCCTCTGAGATTTCCTCAAGACCGGCAATCATACGAAGAGTTGTTGATTTACCGCATCCGGAAGGTCCAACGAGAACGATGAACTCCTTATCTCTGATTTCCAAGTTTACATCTGTAACAGCAACAACACCGCCGGGATATTTCTTATAAATGTTTTTAAGTGTTAAGCCTGCCATTTATTCCTGTCCTCCAGTTCATTTTTTCTTTGCCGATACCATCTTTTTATATTTCAGCACAATATCAGCTATAATAATATAATACCACTTTTTGAAAAAAATTTCAAGATACTAAATTGCCAAACTTGCAATTAGTTGTTTAGCATAAATGCCGAAAAATAGCTAATGAAATCGGGTGAAAAATGCTCAAAATCGGGTGGGTTGAATAAGTTTTCAACATCTTTGTGCAATAATTCTATACACTCGCCAAACCGCAGATTTTCGGGCAAAATCAGACCTCCAACTGTAATTCTCATTAACTTTTCAACATGGTTTTCAACAGCAGCAAACATACGTTTTACCTGATGATATTTTCCCTCGTGAAGTTCAATAAGTGCCAATTTATCGCAGTTTTCCACGGCTTTGACCTTAGCGGGAAGGCACTTTTCACCATTGGATAGTACAATACCTTTTGCGAATATGTCAACATATTTACTTTCAAAACTTCTGTCAAGTTTCACAAGATAGATTTTCGGCACGTGACTCTTTGGTGAAAGCATACGATGTGCTAGGTTTCCGTCATCTGTTATAAGCAGTGCTCCGAGGGAGTCTTTATCCAATCTGCCCGCAGGAAAAAGCCCTTTTTTATTCAACTCAGGTGGAATAAGCGTCATAACACTAATACCGTCGTTTTCTTCTGTGGAACTGACATAACCATCGGGCTTGTTCAGCAGAATATAGCGGAATTTCGATGCTGAAACCGCAGTTCCGCAGATTTCAACGGCTGCTGTATCGGAGTCGATTTTCGTATCGGATTTTTTGACAATTTCACCATTAACGACGATTTTCCCCTTTTGAGCAAGGGTTTTAATCTGACTTCTTGTGTAGTCGGAACGCTCCGAAATATATTTATCAAGGCGGATTTGCGGCATATTTTTCTCCTTTCGGAATAATTTTCCACGAGTGAGTCATACTATTTATAAAACAACGTGGAGGTTTAATATGTCAAATAAAGTATTAAAATTCTGTGCAGCTGCGGCACTTGTCCTTGCAGGGTATATTTACATCAATCCCGATTTCAAGGGAGAGCCGAAAATTCCCGAAAATCCGCCAATTGACGCATCAACGGAAATGAGCCGCATTGACTATTTCTCATCACACGGCTGGGAAGTTGAAGAAATATCATCAAAAGATATAACAATTCCCCTGACCTTTGCAGGGGAATATGAAAAATACGCAGTATTGCAGGACAAACAGGGGATGCCATTGCGTGAATATGCAGGTAAATCGGGAAAAATCTACACTTACGAAGTACAGAATTATTCACCCGATGAAAGAAAAATGCTGGCGGAACTGCTTGTCTGCAATGAAATAATAGTTGCGTCAATGGTTTACAGCGAGGACGGAGGAAGCCTCAGTCTTGCTGTAAGTTAAATCAGAAAACTGAAATTTTATCGCCGATGAAAGGAAGTCTTACAGCGTAGCCTTTAAGAGCAGCAATAAAGAGAAGAATGCCAATAAGCAGCGTAACAAATCCCATAATACCGTTTGCAAGCGCTCCGATAAAAGGAATAATTTTGAGTATTGAACATACTATGCCCAGAACAACGCAGACAATCAGCCAAGCAAGCTGCTGATTAGCGTGGAATCGGCAAAAAGCTGACTCCTTGTTAATGAGAATCGGCAAAAAGAATACGATAGGAGTTATGTAAGGAATTGAAGAAAAGAGTAATTTTAAATCCTTGTTCAGATCCTGTGAGGAGAATTCCTTCTGTGCCTCGATGTCGTTAAACTGTGTAAATAAATTTTCCATTTTGGATAACCTCCATAAAAGTTTATATATTTTCAGAAGCAGAACCTTCCGAATGTTCGTTATTTTCGAATTTGCTGATAACCGCCACAAAGCTCGTAACATCGGTAAAATCTTCGTATACGGAAGCAAATCTTATATAGGAAATAGGGTCAATTTCTTTCAGCTTAGCAAGCACAAGTTCGCCTATTTCTTTTGAGGGAGCGACATTTTTCAACTCATTTGCATAGTGATTTTCAATACTGTCGGCGATTTTTTCAACATCGTCAATGTTGACGGGACGTTTTTTTATAGCGTTGAAAATGCCCTGAATAAGCTTATTTCGGTCAAATGGCTCATAACTTCCGCTGCGTTTTTCAACCATAAGCATTGGTTTTTCTATTATTTCATAGGTGGTGAACCTTGCACCGCATTTGATGCACTCACGGCGGCGCTTGACTTTTTCAAGCTTAGGTCGGGAGTCAATGACCTTTGAGTCGGGGAAATTGCAGTATGGACAAATCAAAAATGTACACTCCTTTCGGGGAAAATCAGTTGTATGGCTCAACCATTTTTTTCAGAATATTATAGCTTGAAATCAACTCTGAAATGGTAGTGAAGCTGTTGTTGTACAACTCTAAAATCACGCTTGCATCGGGATTGAGGGTATTCAGCTTCTCAAAAAACTGCTTGAAGCGGAAATTTCCCCTGCCGATTGGCAGGCAGTCACCAAGCTGACCGTTGTCGCTGATGTGGACATGGGCGACATTTTTGCCTGCTGCGTCGAGAAATGCAAAGGGCGTTTCACCTGCTCGGATTGCCTGTTTTGTATCGAGAACAAAGGCAAACTCATTGCCGAGAAGTGCCGATATATCACGGATAAATGCCGATGAACGGCTCTGACAGCGTGTGACATTTTCCACCGCAACGGTGATGCCGAATTCCTTTCCAAGTCGGTAAAGCTTCGAATATCGTTCACAGTAAAATTCCTTGCCCTTATCGCCTTTACCGCCGTGGAAAACAAAAATTTTCGCCCCCACAATATTCATAAACTGAAAATACAATTTGTAATATTCAAGACTGTCTGTCAATCGTCTTTCATATTCGGAAAAGAACATAAGCGGCTCTATTTCGCAGGTGAAAGGATGAACCGAGGGGCAGGTCATATCAAATCTCTGCAACAGCTTTGCCAATCCGTGGGCGAAGCTTTTTTTCAGTTCTGAATGGGTATTGAGAAAAAGCTCGGCACAGGCTACATCATTGACAGCAAGCTGATAAAGGCTTTCTTCAATGGGTTTCGGAAAAAGGCAGGATGTAGAAACTCCGACTATCATCGGTTCACGCTCCTTTCATAGAATTATACTGTTTGTTTTAATGTTTCACTTCGTTTTCAAATAAAAGTACGGAGTAGTTGTCGTAATATTCGTGAACGGCTTCGGGAAATTTATCGGCATAGGCGAAAATTTCAGCCGCTAATCCCTCTGTGAGAAATGCACGGAGGGAGTCGTGGGATTGGCTGTGAACATCGACGCAAAGCGAAGATACAGCGATTATGCGACAACCGTCAAGTTCCATAACTCTGAAGGGCCAAATTCGGCAATCGAAAGGCTTTTCGTCACCTAAAATGCAGCCGTTTTCGGAGAGTGCAGGGCAGGTGAAAAGCTCATCATCAGTCATTTTTCCCACATTGAGGACATATCCGCCGCCTTTTTTTGCAAATTCCGCAGAGGGACAGGCAGCTTTGACTTTTTCCATTGTTTTTTCTTCAAAAAGCGGAGTTTCCCACACATCATATCTGTCGAAAATGCAGCACATTCTGCATTTTGCACAGGTAGTTCCGCTGAGGATTTTTTTAATCATAGCCTCACCATTTTCGTCGTATTTTACATAAGAGAAACACCGTACAAGTTCTGTGCGGTATTGCCTAAATTATACCATAATTCAGTTAAAATGTCAATGTTGTAATTTATGTATTTACCCACGCAAATGTAATTTTTTTAGAGATGCCCTTTATTTTGTTCTTTAGGAGGTAATGTTCATATTGCCTCACAAGCAAATTATACAATTAACGGGCTGATATTGGCTTTAGACTCTACAAATTGGCTATATACCGTAATTTTGTTTGATGACAGATAATAGCCGCCAAAACAAAAAGAACGGCAGAAGTAAATTCCGCCGTTCATATAATTACGCATTAAAAAGGCTTGACTTTGCTTCGGGGAATATGATATAATAAATGTATTATTGATATAAGGTAGGTTTTTACTATGAAGAAAATTTTATCCACATTCTCGGCAGCAATGCTCTGCCTTACACTTTTTGCAGGCTGCGGCGGTACAAAGGCAAATACCGTACATACAGCAGATGACCTGAAAAATAAGACTATCGGCGTTCAGTTAGGCACAACAGGCGATGCCCTTGCAGGTGATGTTGAGGGAGCCACAATTGAGCGTTACAACAAGGGTGCAGACGCTATTCAGGCTCTCAAACAGGGCAAAATTGACGCTGTAATCATTGACAATGAGCCTGCTAAGGTATTCGTTGAAAAGAATGAGGGCTTGCAGATTCTTGATGAGGAATTTGCAGTCGAGGAATACGCTATTGCCCTGAAAAAAGGAAATACAGAGCTTACTGAGGCTATCAACACAGCACTGGCTGAACTGAAATCAGACGGAACACTTGCCAATATCGAAAAGAACTGGATTGGCGAGGAATACGGCAAATATCCCTATACTTCCCCGGAGGGTACACAGTATCCAAACGGCAAGCTTATTATGTCTACAAATGCGGAATTCCCACCATATGAACTTCTCGAAAACGGCGAAGTTGTAGGCTTTGACGTTGATATGATGAAAGCTGTATGTGACAAGCTTGGCTATGAACTGGAAATTGAAAATATCGCTTTTGATTCAATTATTGCATCTGTAAACAGCGGTAAAGCTGATGTGGGCGTTGCAGGTATGTCCGTAACTGAGGACAGACTCAAAAACGTAGATTTCACCGATGCCTACACAACTTCAACACAGGTTATCATCACAAGAGCAGACTGATAGGGAGTATTTCAAATGGAACTTTTCAACAGCTTCAAGGACTCCTTTTATGAGAATTTCATAGTTGATGACAGGTGGAAATACCTCACAGACGGTCTGAAAAATACTCTGCTTATCACTATACTGGCGATTTTAATCGGTATCATTCTCGGCTTTATCGTTGCAATTATAAGAGCAACTCACGATAAAACGGGAAAGATGAAAATTCTCAATTTCTTTGCAAAAATTTATCTCACAATTATCCGTGGAACCCCTGTTGTAGTACAGCTGATGATTATATATTTCGTAATTTTCGGCTCTGTCAATATCAACAAGGTATTCGTGGCGGTGCTTGCATTCGGTCTTAATTCAGGTGCATATGTAGCTGAAATCGTCCGTTCAGGCATTATGTCAATTGACAACGGACAGTTTGAGGCAGGTTCAAGCCTTGGTTTAAGCTATCGTCAGACTATGACAAGCATTATTCTTCCACAGGCATTCAAAAACGTGCTTCCTGCCCTTGCAAATGAGTTTATCGTACTTCTGAAAGAAACATCTGTTGCAGGCTATATCGCAATTGCAGACCTTACAAAGGGCGGAGATGTTATCAGAAGTCAGACATATGACCCATTTTTGCCGCTTATTGCCGTTGCGGTTATTTATCTTGTAATGGTAATGTTCCTCACATCTCTCGTTACAAAGCTTGAAAGGAGACTTGCAAAAAATGATAAGCGTTAATAATCTTAACAAGTCTTTCGGTGAGCTTCACATTCTGAAAGATATTACTGAGGAAATCCACAAAGGCGAAAAAGTCGTAATTATCGGACCGTCAGGTTCAGGAAAAAGTACATTTCTCCGCTGTTTAAACCTTATGGAAACTCCTACATCGGGTGAAATTATATTTGACGGTGTGGATATAACAAAGGCAAATATCAAGGAAGTTAACCTTTTAAGAAGAAAAATGGGAATGGTTTTCCAGCATTTCAACCTTTTTCCCCATCTTACAATCAAGAAGAATATCACTCTTGCCCCTGTAAAGCTTGGAATTATGACAAAGGACGAGGCTGACAAAAAGGCAATGGCACTCCTTGAAAAAGTAGGTCTTGCGGATAAGGCTGACCAGTTCCCCACACAGA
>CALFMA010000163.1 GCA_937880065.1 uncultured Ruminococcus sp. | reverse complement strand
GGCTATCATGAATGCACTTATGGTTGTATTGTATGAGAACGCCTCAATGTCTGTCTGCTCCTTATTGATAAGCTTATGAAGTGTCTTTAATTCTTCTGCACTTGCTTTTTCATCATTAACAAGACAGAAACGATAATCCCCATAGCCGCTGACAAAATTAACATCGCTGCCCGAAATTGAATTATCCTTCGGAGTGAAAACATTTGCACCTGTTTTGCCTGTCTGCAAATCAAATTCATCAACTGAAACTATATATCTTAATGTATCGGATTTGCTGTCGTGAAAGGCTGTAAACAGCAGAGTTTTTCCGTCACGGTCTTTAAACAGCTGCAAATCACAGCCGTAACTTCCCTTATATTTATCCGCAAGACTGTAAATCTCCTCTGCACTTCCGTCTTTCTTGTTAAAGCGGAGAATACTGCCGCTGTCAAGGGTTATATAGGCTTCTCCGTTGTCAATGTAAAACTGCATAGGCATCAGATATGTGTCAAAATTATCCGATAAATCTTCAAGAGCAACTGCGTCAATAAGAGTTCCGTCTGTTGAATAAGTGCAGAACATATAACGCAATTTCATCTCGGAATTATAAGTTTCCCAGTCGAAATCCTCCTGATTATCGCTGTATACGTAGGGTTTCATTCCGTTGTGCCATTCCATTGTAGCAAGGGAATACAGCTTATTTTCAGCATAAACATAAAGTCCGCCTGTATAGTAATAATCGTCTTGTGGAGCAGGGAGAGTCAGCTTATTTTCCGATACAAGCTGAAAATCCTTTGAATACTCTGCAAAAACAGCATCATAGGAGGTTTGAGGAAATACAAACATTCCGTAACCATTGTCCGTATGGAAAAATTCAGACATTCCCACATCTGTTACTCCAAGGTCAAGTTTTTCAACTTTAACCTGTGCCGTAAGCGGATCGTCATCCGCAGGCTGTGTTGTGTCAAGCTGTTCTGCAATTTCCGTCTGTGAACTGCTGTCATTTGTGCTATTTTCTTTTGTTTCGCTACATCCTGCAAGTGTAAAGCAAGCCGCCATAGTTAACAATAATAATCTTTTAAATTGCATAATTAATCCTCCCTGAGCTTTAAATACAGCGTATTATCGGAATATCCGCTAATCAGCACATCGGGGACAGAATTAATGCTATAGCTAAGGGTAAGTTTCCGCTTTTCCCCGTCCGCAAGGGTAAATGCGTATGGGTAAACTTCTCCTGCCTCTGAAATTTCATAGGGCAGAACAGCCTTTTCTATGCCGTTTTCACCGAGATAAGCCACCATAAAATTATCCGCCATAAATGTGGTTGTGCCGTTTAAAGAAAGAGCTTTTTTGCTTCTCACTTCAATTGTGATTTCATAAATGCCCTCTGCTGTGAACTCTGCATTTTCCACATCAACGGTCATAATTCCCGATGAAAGCATATTCCAAGGAATTGAAATTTCATCTGCCACTAAGGGTAAATCCGTTTTATCAACCTCATTTTCAAAGTCGTTGATATGGAAAATTCCCGTAATTATCACGCCCGATATAAACACATATGCCGCAGCTGTCAATGTCTTTGAAAGCCAGCTGAATCGGGATTTTTTTACAGTTACCTCATCGCAGATTATATGAAATTCCTCAGTTTCCTGATGTTCTTCACCGTTTAATTTTTCCTGCACCTTACGCCATAATCTTCCGTCGTCATTCTCCGAAATACCGTGATATTCCTCACTAAGCCACACCGCTGAATCCTCGTCGGCAGAACGGAGCAGTTTTATTATATCTTTTTTATTCATAGATTTACCTCCACTGTTCCATATCCTTGCGAAGCTTTTTCAAAGCTCTGCCGCAGCGTACCTGTGCGGCATGGGGCTTTAAGCCTGTCATTTCCGCTATTTCAGCCATTTTTCTGCCGAAATAATATTTCTGTACAACAATTGTTGCGTCAGGCTCCCCAAGTTCCTTGATTTTCTCCAATAAAAAATTGAATTTCGCCTTTTTCTCCTGCTGTTCCTGTAAATTATCAGTTACAGGTTCCTCTGTCAATTCAAAGGGAACAGTATTTACCTGATTTTTCCGCAAGGATGTTCTGTAATTCAACGCACGATTTTGTGCCGCTTTTCCAATATATGATTTCAATGTTGTGCCGTGGATGTTATCAAATCGGCGGATTATCTCTGCAAACGTCTCTGCAAAGCAATCCTCCACATCTTCACGGCTGCCGCAATCACGAAGAATACGGAAGACAATGGCGTAAATGTACTGCGAATACTGTTTATATAAAGCCTCAGAGCCTTTTTTCACATCAACGCTCATCAGCTCACGCAGTTCATTATCCGTCATATACCTCCTCCTCTCCAAAGCCCATGGTGCTTCATAATAGTAGACAATGAAAATCTCAAAAAGTCACACTTTTTTTATTTTACCACATTTTTTATTTTAAAGCAAATTTTCAGGAATATAAAAAAATCCCTCCGAAACTTATCATTTCGGAGAGATTTATTTTATGCTTTACGGCATAATTTTTCGTGCATACAAAGCATGAGAACAAGAAGAATTGCTGAATATACAGGCAAAAATGATATGCTCAAATTCTCTGCAATAATGCCAAAAAGGGGCGGCATAAATGTTGAACCCACATATGCACTCGCCATTTCCACACCAATAATTGCCTGTGATTGAACTTCACCAAACCGAATTGGAGTTGAGTGAATAAGGCAGGGATAAATCGGTGCACAGCCAAAGCCTATGAGAAATAATCCTGCGGCTGTGCCGAAATTTCCCACAGGGAGAACCATTGTGACAATTCCCACTAAAAGCACCGCAATGCCCACTCTTACCATTTGCTTATCATTGAATTTTTCCGTGAGAATTCCGCTTAAAAATCTGCCGACCGTTATGCCGAGAAAGAACACCATTCCCCAGCCTGCGGCGGTTTCAGCGGATATGCCCTTTTCAAAAACCATATAGCTTACCGCCCATAATCCCACAGTTTGCTCAATTGCACAATAGCAGAAAAATGTAATCATAATTTCCTTTGCACCTGAAATTGCAATTGTTTTCCGTAATCCCAGAGGCTGTGCAGATTGGGAATTTTCGCTGTGTTTTTCTGCTGATTTTTTCTTCCACAACGGCAGGGATAAAACTATAACTGCTGTGAGAATTATTTGCAGAATGAATATTGCAAAATAACCTTTATTCCATTTCATTCCATTGGTGAGAAAGTACGACATCACATAAGGACCGCAGCTGCATCCCACTCCCCAAAAGCAATGGAGCCAGCTCATATGGCGGCTTTTGTAATGGAGAGCCACAAAATTATTAAGGGCGGCATCTACGCTGCCTGCACCAAGTCCATAGGGAATTGCCCATATGCACAGATGATAAAATTCACAGCTTGCGGAAAATCCCCACAATGCCATAGCCGTCATACCTACGCTTATAGCTGTAACTGCACCTGTTCCAAGCATTTTTATAAGCCTTTCGCTGAAAAGTGCAGACAAAATTGTACCGCCTGAAATTATCATTGTGATAATTCCTGCATAGGAAAGCGGTGCATTGAGGTCAAGTCGCATTACAGGCCATGCGGCACCAAGAAGTGAATCTGGAAGTCCAAGGCTTATAAATGCGGCATATATGATTGCGAGCAGTAATGAAAACATATTTTTAACTCCTTGAATATTCATATCGTTAAAAATACTTTATCAGAAAAAAGGGTAAATGTCAATATTATTCATATCGTCACAAGCTCTTATCTGACTGTAATATGATTATATCATAAGTTCAAATGAACTTCAAATAGTGTTTTTTGACATTTCAACACGTTATGGTGATTAATTCTGTATTTTTTTGTAAATAGCTCTCTGTTTTATAAAATTACATTATATTTCTCACGATTTCTTCTTTGTATGTTTTTGATGAATATGCTAGTATGACCGTATGGATGATATTGATATAAAGCTTAAAGAGTTAGATAAATATATCAAAGATAACAAGGATCTTTTCCCTGATGACTAAGTCTAATCCCCAAGTTATTTTCTTTGGGAACGGCCCTCTAGCTGATTATGCCCTACCTATTTTAGAAAAATCATGCGACATTATTTTTCATGCTCGCACTAGAGAAGATTTAGAGGCAGTTAAAAAAATTAAAGCTAAAAACCCAGACGCTTATGGTGTCCTTGCTTCTTATGGTGTGATCATCAAATCTGATGTTCTAGATCTTTTTGAGCCAAACGGAATCTTAAATATTCACCCTTCGCTTTTACCAAAATATCGTGGCCCTTCCCCTATCGAATCTGCTATCCTAGCCGGAGATACAACCTTTGGCGTTTCCATCATGAAGCTAGTGAGC
>CALFMA010000162.1 GCA_937880065.1 uncultured Ruminococcus sp. | reverse complement strand
ACCGAAGATGTGAAATACTATCTTGACCGAGCAGGCTATAAGGGGAATCCCATTGCACTGGATTTCAAATATCTGAACTTATTAGAGAAAAAATATTAGAGCTTACTGATGAAGAACTTGATAAGGCTCTTCGTCTTGTTGCAGATAACAACGGGCAGCTT
Organism: uncultured Ruminococcus sp.; assembly: GCA_937880065.1. The sequence continues at coordinate 4,173 of CALFMA010000162.1, read as the reverse complement.
ACTCCAACTTACTGTGGCATGCTTTTGATAGGTCGTACAGAGAGCCTTCGTAGGTGCATACCTACGGCAGAGGCGGCATTTCAAGTGATGAACGGCACAAATGTAGTGTTGAACGAGTCATTTATTTTGCCGCTGTTGGCAGCATTTGAGAAGATGGAAACATATATGAATGCAAGAAATTCCGAAGCAGAGATTGAAGAAGGCCTGTTCCGAATTTCTGTGCCTGATTATAATAAAAGAGCTTTCCGTGAAGCTTTGGTCAATGCGTTCAGCCACCGTGATTACACAATGATGGGACGAGTGCGTGTCCAGATGGACAACGATGGCATGACTATCAGCAATCCTGGTGGATTCATTGAGGGCGTCACTATTGAGAACTTGCTGACAGTGGAACCACATGGAAGAAACACAGCACTTGCTGATGCAATGAAGCGTATCGGCTTGGCAGAACGTACAGGACGTGGTGTTGACCGAATATTTGAAGGATCGCTTCTCTATGGCAAACCACTTCCGGATTATTCAGAATCTACCAATGTAATGGTAAAACTATTTATTCCTAAAAGTTTACCGGATCCGAATTTCACAAAATTGATTTCGGAAGAACACAGGGCTACGGGCGAATCTCTTCCTATCAATTCATTACTTGTTCTGAATGCTTTAAAGCGGAGCCGCAGAGCAACAGTAAACGAGCTTTCAGATTTTGCTCATATTACCGTAGAAAAGGCACGAATTACAGCTGAACGTCTTGTGGAATCAGGTATGCTTGAACCTTCAGGAAATGGAAAAGGTCGTTGTTATACGCTAAGTGCAAAGCTGTATCATGCTGATAACAACATAACAGGTTACATCAGGCAAAAGAGGATTGATAACGTCAGGTATCCCGAAATGGTGATGCAGTTTGCCAAAGAAAATGGCGGTACAATAACACGTGGAGATGTCATGGAATTGCTTCATCTCACCAAATCGCAAGCATATAATCTTTTGAAAAAAATGGTGGATGATGATAAATTAGATTCTAAAGGTACAACACGTAATGCGTATTATATACTAAAAGTCTGATATATACTAATGCCAATTGATGAAAAAATATAGTGCGGATTAAAAATATGAGCTTTTATTTTCCTACACTTTTCCTACAAGTGCGGAAAATTTTCCTCAAAAGCATTTGGCTGTTATCAGTCAAAATTCCTCGAAAAATCGAATAAAATTAGATATGTAATAAAACGATTAAAACTGCGGAATATCCGAAAAGATAGGATTGTGGTCCCGAAGATCGTGGGTTCGAATCCCATCTCCCACCCTCATTGAACAGGCATTTCCGAGAAATCGGGAATGCTTTTTTGTTTTGAATAATTACATCGCTCCGAAATATCGGAGTAAAGTCAGGAGTTTTAGAAATGACAAAAATGAAAACAAACACAAAACCCGAACACGGCGAAAGCAAAGCAATATGGATAGTATGCTTTTTAGCTCTGTTTTTTACTGTTGTAATGCTATCGGAGAAGTTATTCCCCTTGAATTGCCCGCTGCTTGGTCATGACGCTCCATATCACTATCTGCGAGTTGAAGCCTTGGCGGAGCGACTTAAAAGCGGCAATATATTTTCAGGCGGAATTGACTATCTGTTTATGGAGGGAATGGGTTATGCAAGTTCTATTGCCTATCCCGATGTATTGCTGTATATCCCTGCTCTGCTGAGAGTTGCAGGAGTTGGAATAGGAAACAGTATGGCGATATTCCTTATGATTTGCAACGCACTAACTGTGGCAGCCTCGTTCTGGTGCGGCTATAAAATCACAAAATCCCCCGTAAGCGCAACTGTTGCGTCTGTAATTTTCAGCACATCATTTTACAGAATTGACAATATGTACACAAGATTTGCCCTTGGAGAGGTGCAGTCGTTTATTTTCCTCCCCTTTGTAATTTACGGCTTGTACAACCTTGTTTTTGAGGATTTCAGCAAACCGTGGGTTATTGCCTTGGGAATTGCAGGCTTATTGCTCACCCATACGCTGACTACGGCAATTGCACTTATTATGTGCGTTTTGTTCTGTCTTGCATTTATTAGAAGAATTTTCAAATCCCCTAAGAATATTCTCAAACTTGCAGTTACAGCAGTTTCCGTTCTTGCATTAACTTCGTTCTATTGGATTCCCCTGCTGGAGCTGATGAATTCAGCTGAATTTACAGTTCACCACCCTGTCAACAAGGCTGAGAGTTTTACTGTTGAATTTATAACCGTTTTTAAAGATGTATGTATCGGTTACGGCAATGCAGGTCTTGGAATTCTCATCTTTGCAATCTGCGGTATAAGGGCATTGATTAAATCCCCAAAAATAAAAGAGGACTCCTCACCTGAGCTTATCAGAAAAAAAGATTTGCTTATTTTCGGCGATGTATGCCTTATTCTTTCCTTTGTATTCATATTGATGACGATTACATCACCTGCTTGGAAATTCCTTGCACCAATCCTCAATTTTATGCAGTTCCCATGGAGAATGTATTCCGTTGTAACTCTGCTTATTTCAACAGCGGTTTCCGTATATGTATGGGCTTTACTGACAAATGTCAAGAACCGCCAGTTCCTCCCCTTGGTAACAGCACTTATATTCACAATCAATGCAGGAGTTCATATAAACACAATTGGTCCAAACCACACATCAGAATATCTCGACGATTATTACATTTACAACAAGGAGCAGACACATAATATAGGTTACGGCGAATGGCTGCCATGGTCAGCAAAAAATACAATTGACGATGTAAAGAAACACATCAACAAGGTTATACTAAATGACGGAACAGAGATAAGCTTCAGCAGAGCAAGCAATTATATCGAATTTGAGCCTACAAAGCCCTGCGATTATGTAATTATCCCCTATATCTGGTACAAAGGTTACAGAGCATATGACGAGGGTGGCAATGAGTATGATGTAACAATGTCGGACAAGGGACTTGTAAGCGTTGACCTTAAAGACAAAACGGCAGAGGGAAAAATCCGTGTTAAATATCACTTTACACCATTGAGAACGGCGGCTGTGGCAATCAGCATAGTTTCCGCTTTACTTATAATCGCCTGCTATGGGGCGATGGCTGTCAAAAGGAAGAAAAACTCCAAGACAGCGGCTGAGGTTGGAGATACAACCGAAAGTGAAGCTGAAATAAATGCAGATAAAGCAGAAGTTTCAGCCGAAACTGAAATTAAAACAGAATAAAACAGCAAAGGCATACGTTTCCGTATGCCTTTGCTGTTTTGTAAGAGAGTGGTGACAATTACCACGGAGGTTTCTGACCTGTTGAAAGTGCGGCGTAATACTCCATTATTTTTGAAGCGTCAGCGGAGTCAATGACGGAATCGCCGTTGACATCAGCCGCCGATTTCTGATGCTCTGACAAAGAGGACTCTTTTCCCGTCTGCATTAGAGCATATTCCGCAAGAAGCATTGACGCATCAACGGAGTCAATCAGCAAATCCTCGCTGACATCACCGAGAATATATTCGGGCTGACCTATAATATGATAGTCCATACCGTAGGAATTTATGTAATTTTTCGCTGTGGAATTTTCGTGACAATATATCATCGCCGTGGAGGGAATTGTATCCTCCGAATCGTAAATTTTGCAATGGGGATTTTCAATTGTCACCTTTTTTAGAGATGTACAGTCAAAAAACGCTCCGCTGCCGATAACGGACACGCTTTCAGGCAGCGTAATATCGCTTAAACTTTCGCATAGGGAGAATGACATATCACCTATGCTTTTTACATTTTCGGGAATTGTAATCTCCGCAAGGCTTTCACACCACGAGAACATATTTTTCTCAATAGCCTCGATTTTTTCGGGGAGAGTTATGGAAGTAAGCTCTGTGCAGGCATAAAACGCTCCCTCGCCGATATGGGAGATTTTATGGGGCAAATCCACCGTAACAAATCCGCAGGAATAAAAAGTTTCCGTACCGATATGAGTTACGGTATCGGGGATTTGAATTTCTTTAAGCCCTTGACAGCCGTAAAATGCCACATCGTCAATATAGTTGAGGGTTTCGGGCAAAATAACGGAACTGAGATTCGAGCAGTTTGCAAATGTCCACTTTGGGATTTTTTCAATTCCCGCAGGCAGAACAACCGTATCAATATAAGTGCAACCGTAAAATGCACCCTCAGCAATGGCGGA
>CALFMA010000161.1 GCA_937880065.1 uncultured Ruminococcus sp. | reverse complement strand
ATCATAGATTTCAGACATGAACCACATATTGTTGTCGGTGGTCTTAACGAAGATGTAGCTGTCGGATTCGAAGGAGGTAGTCAGAGTGCCGTCAACGAACACGTTGTAGCCGCTTGCACCTGAAACTGCACCCCATGTTGCGTACATACCCTCAGCGTAGCCTACAGCGGAACTGATTTTCACGCTTGCTTCGGCTGCTGTTGCTGTTGTCATTGTGTTTGCCATTGGAGCAACGAATCCGCCGATTGCACCTGTTGCAGATGAAACACTAACTAATGCGGATGCTGCGATTGCCATGATTCTTTTCTTCATCATTGAATTTCTCATAATTAACTATCCCTCCGAGAATATTTTGCGAACCTGAGCCTAAGCAGGTTCAATTAGGTGGTTTTGCTCTTTAACCCTATACGAATCAAGGGAATTCAGAGCGTTAATGATATACTTTGTTTTCCGGTTGTTGTTGAATTCAACTTGTCTTACCTTACAACCATATTATACCTCACTTTTCTATAGTTTTCAATGATAAATAATACTGATTAACTGATATTTTGTGCTTTTGTTATGCAAATTCAAAAGATAATAGTTCATATATAAGATATATGATAAAAAATATGGTATCGGTTTTTCCGACACCATGTTTAGAGGTTCAATTAAGATTAATCCACAGATTTAAGGGATTCAGCCATATTAATTCTTTCAAGCTTGATTTCCATAAAGAGATTTACGACAAAATTGAAAATAAGTGTAAGAACTGCACTGTAAATATAACTTTGGGGCAGAATTACAGTACTGAAATCCACAATATCCACTTTAATCTGCGACATTACAAAGCTGTGGAGGGGAATTCCAATGGCAATTCCTGCAAGAATTCCCATAAATGTGAGAGCGATATTTTCACGCAGCACATATGCGGAAGTTTCACGGCGGAAAAATCCAAGCACTTTTATAGTGGCAATTTCACGCTGTCGCTCTGTTATGTTGATATTTGTGAGGTTGTATATAACTATAAATGCAAGAGCCGCCGCACAGGCGATTACAAGAATTACAATATAGTCAAGACTGCTCATCATTTCAGCCATTCTGTCACGGGTTTTGGCAAACTGCTCCACGGAAATAACTCCGCTGTTTTTGTTTATATCAGCCGCCTGTTTGCCGTGAGTTTCACCTGTCTTGAAGTTTATAAAAGCCTTATTCGGCGTAATATCTTCGTTCAGCTGCTTTTCAAGGGTTTCAAGAGTTGTATATACAAGGTTATATGTGTGATTTTCAAAAACTCCCGTAATTGTCAGATGAAGTTCTCGCATATCAGCGTCACGGAGGGTTATTTCATCTCCGATTTCCACATTATAACGGTCAGAAATGCTGTGGCTGATAATTGCCTCGTTTAAATCAGGGGTAGAAATGGAATGCTTTTCCAAGTCACGGAATACCATAAATTCCGATATATTGCCGAAATCCTCAACTGCTTCAAGGTCAATGCTTTTAACTCTGTCCTCATAGAGCAAATCCCATGAGCCGTGATTCATCATAGCAAATCCGTCGGTTTTCTCGGTTAGAAGCTCATTGATTTTCTCGTATTTCTCATCTAAGAATGAAATTGCGGCATCAGCTGTCTGAATTTCGCCGTATTGCGTATCTGCAAAACCTGCAATGGAATCCTTCAAGCCGAAACCCGTCAGCAGAAGTGCCATACAGCCGCCTATGCCTGTTACCATCATAAAGAACCTGCCCTTATAGCGGAAAATATTTCGGATTGAAACCTTATGCAGGAATTTCAGCCTGTTCCACAAAAAGGGAATATATTCGGGAAGTACACGTTTTCCAGCCTTTGGAGATTTCGGACGCATAAGAGATGCGGCAGTTTCTTTAAGTTCCACACGACAGGCAATCCACGTTGTACCGGCAGAGCAGAGCATGGAAACAGCTGCCGCCGCTAAAGCTAAATTTTTATCGAAATAGTAGGGTATATCAATGGGAATGTACATAATTTTATATGTAACCCAGATAATAGCGGGGAAAAGCTTAGTTCCCACAGCAAATCCCAGTACACAGCCGATTAATGCTGCCGAGCAGGAGTAGAACATAAATTTCCCCATAATTGAGGCTTCCGAATAGCCGATAGCTTTGAGTATACCGATTTGTGTTCGCTGTTCCTCAACCATACGGCTCATAGTGGTCATACATACAAGAGCCGCCACAAGAATAAAGAATACAGGGAAAACTTTAGCCACCTGCTCCACGATTTCTGAATCATTTTCAAAGAGAGCGTAGCCGATATTTGTGTTTCTGTTCAGCACGTAAACGGAGGGAGCTTTCAGTTTTGCAATTTCATTTTCGGCGTCGGCAATTTTCTGTCCGCCCTCCGCCGATTTTTCTTCAAATTCAGCAAGAGCGTCTTTGTATTCCTTTTCGCCCTTTTCAAGGTCTGCAACTCCCTTTTCATATTCAGCCACACCGTTGTTGTAATCGGTTTCAGCCTTTTGAACATCGGGAGAACTTGCCCCAAGATAGGCTTTGAACATATCTATATCAGCCTTTGCAGCGTCAAGCTGTTTTTTCGTATCTTCAAGCGTTTTTTTACCGTCAGCCAATTCAGCCGCCGCCTTATCGAGTTCCTCCTGTCCCTCTTTAATGCCGTTTTCGTATTCTTCTTTTGCATCAGCCAATTCAGCTTCTGCATCGGCTAAAAGCTGATTGTGGTGCTTTAAAGCCGTTTCTTCGGATAATTCCTCCCATTTTTCTGTGCGGTCATCAATGAAATCATTGTATTCCTCGGAATACATAACATAATCGTTGTCAAGGCATACAAAAATTTCGCTGAAATATTCCGTATCAAAGGCTGATTTCGGCAGATATAAAAAGCTGTCAACAGTACCGTTGCCGATTTTAGTTGTACCTTTTTCATGATTTATGTAATACGGAGAAATAACTAATGCTGTGACAGTAAATTCTCTTGATTTCACCATTTCAAGAACTTCGCTGTCATTGCTTTCATTAAGTCTGATTTTATCGCCGATTTTGTACCCTTTTCCCTGTTCAGCGGCACATTCATCGGAATTTTCGGGGAATGTACCCTCAACCAATTTGATTGTATTGATTTTTTCGGGTAGCATATGGGTAATCAGCACCGTTTCGTCAATGGAACGGCTGGGAACGTAATAGGACGCATCAAAGGAAACGCTTCCCTCAGCCATAAGAACATCGGGTTGTTCAGCAAATTCCTCAACGCTTTCATCATTCCAGCCGCTTGTGGAGATAATTCTGAAATCGTAGAAATTATTCTCCTCAAGGAAGCCGTTCATCATATTGACCATAGCAGGGGTTGTATCACGGACTCCCGAAAAAAATCCCACACCAAGGGCGATAATAGCGAGAATAGCCATATATCTGCCAAAGGTGTGTTTGATTTCACGGAGAGTTGTTTTTCTCATAGAACGTGCCATAGCCGTCACCACTCTATATCTGCGGCATCGGCGATATTATCGTTGAGCCGCATATTCGATACTTTTCCATTTTTGACGGTTATCACTCTGTCAGCCATAGCGGAAATGGCGGAGTTGTGAGTAATTACCACAACGGTCATACCTGTTTTACGGCAGGTATCCTGCAAAAGCTTTAATACAGCCTTGCCCGTGTTGTAATCCAGTGCACCTGTAGGTTCATCACAGAGGAGCAGTTTGGGATTTTTCGCCAATGCACGTGCAATGGCAACTCTCTGCTGTTCGCCGCCCGAAAGCTGTGCAGGGAAATTCTTCATACGTTCTTCAAGTCCCACCCGTTTCAGCACATCTGCGGCATTTAAAGGTTCACGGCAAATCTGTGCCGCCAATTCCACATTTTCAAGGGCTGTCAGATTCTGCACCAGATTATAAAACTGGAAAACAAAGCCTATGTCATAGCGGCGGTATGAAGTCAGCTGTTTTTTTGACATTTTAGAAATATCAGTTCCGTCAAGGATAACATTACCGCTTGTAAGGGTATCCATTCCGCCGAGAATGTTGAGAATTGTGGTTTTTCCTGCACCCGATGGACCGAGAAGTCCGAAAATTTCACCTTTTTTGATTTGCAAACGGATATTGTCAAGAACCATATTCTCCTCAAAGGATTTGGTGATCCCGTTTACGGAAACTGCAATTTCCATTACTGGTATAGCCGGACCGGGTGGCGGTTCGCCGGAAAAGCCGGTGGGAACTGTCTGCGTTGGTGTGTATTGCAATGGTAAAGTAAAAACGAATCGATATCAGTTTAGCCGCAATCGGGAAGCAAATCGCAGACTTTCTGTGGTGCGGGCTTTGGATATGCTTCGATTATTTATTTTAGAAAATTGAAAAAA
>CALFMA010000160.1 GCA_937880065.1 uncultured Ruminococcus sp. | reverse complement strand
CAGATAACGCAACATTTGAGCTTTATCGTGATGATACGCTCATTTACACAAGCAATGCGGGTGAGGCAACCTGCTATCTGGATGCTGGCGGCAATGCTGCTTCAGCTTACAGAGTTGATACAGTAGTCAATTCAAAGGTAGTTTCATCTGAAAACTGCTTTATCACATCAAACAACAACTATTTTGATATTCCTATGGATGTTCCCGCTGGCGGCTCGGATTATACATACAGCCCGAATGACTGCTCAGTAGGTGACGTTGACGGCGACGGTACATATGAAATCTTCGTAAAATGGGACCCTTCAAATTCACAGGATAACTCAAAGAGTGGCTACACAGGAAACGTTTATATTGATTGCTATACTCTCACAGGCACAAAGCTCTGGAGAGTAGACCTCGGAAGAAATATCCGTGCAGGTGCGCACTATACACAGTTCTATGTAGCCGATTTCGACCTTGACGGAAAGGCTGAAATGACCTGCAAGACAGCTGACGGAACAAAGGACGGCACAGGAAAAGTTATCGGTGACGGCTCTAAGGATTACCGCAATGGTGACGGATATATTCTGGACGGTCCCGAATACTACACCCTCTTTGACGGTGCAACAGGTGCGGCTCTTGATACTGTTGATTATGAGCCTGCAAGAGGTACAGTCAGCAGCTGGGGCGATAAGTACGGAAATCGTGTAGACCGTTTCTGGGGTTCAGTAGCTTATGTTGACGGTGTTCACCCCTGCGTAATCACAGGACGTGGCTATTATACACGTATGACAGCAACCTGCTACGGAGTTGAAAATAAGAAACTCGTTAAAAAATGGGCGTTTGATACAGGAAACAATTCATCTGCGGCAGGATATGGCGACGGAAACCACAACAGTATGCCTGCTGACGTTGACGGCGACGGCAAACAAGAAATCATCACAGGTGCAACTTGTATTGATGATAACGGCAAGGTTTTATGGTGTACCAATTTAGGACACGGTGACGCTATGCATCTTTCCGATTTCGAACCCGACAGAGCAGGTCTGGAACTTTTTGTCTGCCACGAGGAACAATCTTCGGGTTGGGGCGTAAGTATTATTGAAGCCGCAACAGGTAAGACAATTTATCACGAAAACGGTACAAAAGATACAGGACGATGCGGTGCAGCTAACGTAACTGCCGCAAATCCCGGTTCCGAATACTGGGGACCATACACAAACGGTACTATCAACGTAAAGGGAGGACAGGTATCCTCCACAAAGGGAGCACAGAACTTCTTCATCTACTGGGACGGCGACCTTGAAAGAGAGTACCTTGACGGCGGAAATGCTGCTCCCGCCACAATTTCAAAGATGAACGCAAGCGGTAAAATTGATTCACTTCTTACAACTACAGGATTTATCACAAATAACTCCACAAAGGGAAATCCATGCCTTTCAGCTGATATCTTCGGTGACTGGCGTGAGGAACTTATCGTAAGAGCGTCTGACAATAAATCGGTGAGAATTTACTGTACACCTTATGAAACTGACTACCGCATAACAACACTTATGCACGATGCACATTATCGTATGCAGGTTTCATCACAGAATACCGCATACAATCAGCCTCCTCATACAAGCTTTTTCCTTGGCACAGGCTATGACCTCCCTGCAAGACCTACAGACACGGTCAACACAGACGGAATTTCAGCCAATCCCTCAAAAACAGGTGCCATAATCGACACAGGATACAACTATAGAATTAAGAATAAGAAAAGCGGACTTTATCTTGAGGTAGCTGATTCCCTTGCTGAAAACGGAGCAAATGTTCAGCAGGGTACAACAGGCGGAACAGTATGGAGTTTTGCTGAATCTGCCGCAAGCGGTTACTATTATATCTATTCCGCACTTGGAAACGGAAAGACATTTTTGCTTGATGTTGACTCCGCAAAGACGGAGAACGGTACAAACATCGGCATTTGGGATAATACCAATAGCGACGCACAGCTTTTCAAGCTTGTTGATAACGGTGACGGAACTTACGCAATATGCACAAAGGTCACTAAGGACGCAGGCTGTATCGGTGTAAATGCCGCATCAACAGAAGCCGGTGCAAATGTTATTGAATGGGAATGTAACGACAGTGACGACCAGAAGTGGATTCTGGAGATTAAATATAATACAATCAGCGGTGAGCTTGTAAATGAGCTTGCTGTAAAGGATACAGAGAACAATGCCGACTGGAAAATCACAGGAAATGCGGCAGTTGGCTCACTTATCTACGGTGACAGAGATTTCACCTATACAGCACTTCCCGATTCTCTCACGGGAGCTGAAATGATTCAGACAGCCTGCGATTCAAAGAACAGCAATAATGAACTTGCTGAATTTACGGCTGCAAAGGATATTAAGGTATCCGTATTGCTTGACACACGTGTTGAGGAGTCTATGGGAGCAATTCCCGAATGGCTTAACGGCTGGACAAAGACTTCACAGCAGGCAGCAAGCAGCAATGACGTGACATTTGATATTTACGAAAAGTCCGTCAAGGCAGGGGAGGTTGTACACCTCGGCACAAATACAACTTCATACAATGTTATGAACTATGCGGTACTTGTCAAGGAACAGGCAGCTGCAACAACTACGACTACAACCGTTACTACAACAAATCCGCCTGTTACAACAACGGTGACAACTGTTGCTCCCGAAGCAGTTCTTGCAGGCGATGCGAACTGTGACGGCAAAGTTTCAATTGCAGATGCGGCAGCTATTTTCCAATGCTTAGCAAATTCCGATAAATACAGCTTATCGGAGCAGGGTAAGAAAAATGCCGATGTTTCGGGCAATGGTGACGGCATAACAGCCGCTGACGCTCTGGCAATCCAGAAGTTTGACGCCGGCATTATCACAGCTCTCCCCACAGAATAAAAGATAGTTTCAACCATTTTCATAATACCCTTTTTGAAAAGCTCTCCGGTCGGAGGGCTTTTCTAATACTAATCTCTGAAAAATCCGACCGCACTTAAACTAATTTAATAAAAATCTGTGGAAAATTAAATGAGCATTATTAAAATTTTCTATTGAAAGAAGAAAAAAATAGTGCTATAATTATTACAACTTATTGATAAGACGATAAGTAAATAATTTCAGGAGGGAATTTTATGTCAGAAGCAATTACTCATTCAAGCAGCGTGAAAATACGGCGTATAACTGCCACAGGTCTTTTTGCCGCACTGATTTATGTTTTTACCGCCTATCTTCACATTCCCACAGGTGCAGGCTACACTCACGCAGGTGACGGACTTATTTACCTTGCGGCGTGTATTCTTCCAACTCCCTATGCAATGGCGGCAGGCGCTGTCGGCGGAGCGTTGGCTGACGGACTCACAGGCTTTATTGTGTGGATTCCTGCAACTGTTGTCATAAAAGCTGTTACAGCTGCTTTTTTCAGCAATAAAAAAGAAAAGATACTTACCCTCAGAAATATTCTTGCGGTAATTCCCTCGGGAATTCTCTGCATTGTCGGCTATAGCTTTTACGAGGGAACTGTTATGGCAGGGGAATTTTCAATGGGAGCGCTGACAGCGGCATTTACACAAACTCCGGCATACCTTGTACAAATCGGAACAAGTGCGGTATTGTTTGTGGCTGTATCACTTCTCCTTGACCGTATTGAATTCAAGAAGAAATTTAAGTTATAATATTGCTTTTTTTAAGCCTTTAGCGGTGGAGTAATTAAGAATTAAGAATTAAGAATTATGGACGGTAGATTATTCTTCTATCGTCCGTTTTTGTGTAATTACACAGAATGACGATATATTGATAAATTCATACATTCGGCACGGACTGCCAAAGGCAGCCCCTACAAAATATTTCAGTTGTCCAAAAAGCTGATGGCTAACGGCTGACGGCTAATGGCTTTTAAAAAAACGCATTGAACAAATCTGCCGCAGTTGACAGAAAAAAGAAAATGTGGTATCATTATAATATTAAAGAGAAAAGGAAGATTTTATGCTTGTCAGCCTTAATAACATAAATAAATTTTACAACGGTAAACAGGTGCTTTCAAATGTATCCCTCACCGTTGACGAAAACGATAAAATCGGACTTGTGGGCAATAACGGCTGTGGAAAGTCAACCCTGCTGAAAATCCTCACAGGTTCGGTTGAGCCTGACCGTTTCACCGAAAAGGACGGTGTAATTTCATTTGCACAAAAGACATCTATCGGCTATCTGGAGCAAATGGGCGGTCTTGACTCCGAAAATACCGTTATGGAGGAGATGAACAAGGTCTTTGAGCCTGTCCATAAAGCTATGGAGCGACTCCGTGACATTGAGCTTGAAATTCAGCTTGGTGACAACTCCTCAGCCGACGAATACCAGCAGCTTTCATCATGGATTGAAGCCAATGACGGCTACAACACAGATGTGAAAATCCGTACCGTTCTCAATGGTATGGGATTTTCAGGGGAGCAGCTGAACCGCAGAGTATCGGGATTCAGCGGCGGCGAAAAAACTCGTCTTTGTATTTCGAAACTTCTCCTTGAAGAACCAAATCTGCTTATTCTTGACGAGCCGACTAACCACCTTGATTTCAAGACGATTATGTGGCTTGAAGATTATCTTCGCAGCTATCGTGGAGCAGTTCTCATTGTCAGCCATGACCGATATTTCCTCGATAAGTTGTGTACTTCAATCTGCGAAATTGAAAGGGGAATTCTCACACGCTACAAGGGCAATTATTCCGCCTTTATCCGTCAGCGTGAGGAAAATACCGCCCGCCGTGAAAAGGAATATGAGCAGCAGCAAAAGCAGATTGCAAAAATGGAGGACTATGTGGCGAGAAATCTCGTCCGTGCGTCTACCACGAAAATGGCACAGAGCAGACGAAAACAGCTTGAAAAAATTGAGCGTATTGAGAAGCCTTTCCACGAGGAAAAACACGCTAAAATCAACTTTACATATGCCGTTGAACCGCCCCTTGATGTGCTGAAAGTGAAGAATACCGATATTTCTGTAGGTGAGGGAGCAAATCGCAAAACCCTCGTTGACAGCGTAAGCTTTGATGTACGCAGAGGCGAAAAAATCGGAATTATCGGTGATAACGGCATTGGAAAATCCACATTGCTGAAAATTATTCAGGGACTTCTGCCACATCAGGGAACTGTCCGCTGGAATACAAATATCAAGATTTCATATTTTGAGCAGGAAAGCACAAACCTCAACCGTGAACTGACGGTTATGGAGGAACTTCACAGCCGCTATCCTTTGCTTTCGGATTTAGAAGTGCGAAATCTCCTTGCACAGGTGCGATTTGTGGGGGAGAATGTTTTCAAGGAAACAGGAGTTATCAGCGGCGGAGAGCGAGCAAGGCTCACGCTTGTAAAGCTGATGCTGTCAAAAATGAACCTTCTCGTCCTTGACGAGCCGACAAACCACCTTGACATCGGCTCGCGCGAGGCGCTTGAGGAAGCGCTTTCGGGCTACGACGGAACGGTTATCTGCGTATCCCACGACCGAACCTTTATCTCCAAGCTCGCCACGCGCATCCTCGGCTTTGACGAGGGCGGCGCGTTGCACGACGTCAGAGTTTCGCGCATCGGCGCGGCTTGGGACGAGTGGCGCGAGGAAGCAGAGCGGCTTTCCGTGCGCTCTGCCCCCACCGCCGCCGCACCCGCCGCCGCAGAAAGCAACAAGGAAGCATATCTGCGAAGCAAGCGCGAGGCGGCAGAGGCACGCCGTGCCGAGGCACGATTGCAAAGGCTGAAAAAGGAAGAAGCCGAGCTTGACGCAGAGCTTGACACGCTCAACGCCGAGCTATACGGCGATGCGGCAAGCGATTACGTCCGCGCCGCCGAGATAGCGAAGCGCATCGAGGAGATCGAGGAACGCCTACTTGAAATATACGAGGAAACGGAAGGGTGACTCAATCCTCCCTGATATATCCCTCAAAGCCCGCGTTTTGAAGCTCCCGAAGCAGAGCCTTTGCGTTTTCGCGCTTTTCAAACGCGCCGACCTGCACGCGATAGAGAGCATCCGCCTTTTTTACAGCACCGCATTTTGCGACGATAACGTCGCAAAATGCGCTTGCTATCTTATCGGCGAAATCCTCGGTGAGAATTATCGGGCAATCGGTCGCGCTGTCCATAAAGCCGCATTCCATAAGGACGGCGGGCATTTTGCTCTCCCTGACCTCGTGCAGATTTTTCCTTGCGAGCGGAGTCGACCTGTTGCCGCGAAGTCCCGTGGCGGCTACGGCGGCATCGTAAAGAGCCTTCTGCCACTCAAACGATGCGGCAGATGCCTTGGGGTGCGCGTACG